>JAJTGZ010000013.1 GCA_021299385.1 Phycisphaeraceae bacterium
TGCCCGAGGCATCAAAGCCCGATGGACCAGTCGTCATGCTGTCTTCCATCGCGATCGACGCCCAGGGCTGGAAATCGGCCTTGGCGTTGTCGCCCTTGTTCAAGAAGACGTCGCTGCCACCCTTGTCGTTCATCATCGACGCGCCGCGGACGTTGAAATCATCGTCGGTCAGGAACCCGGCCCACTCGTCGTTGGTTGTCACCAGCGTCAACTTGCCCGTGGCGATCTCCAGGCGGTGGAGATCGTGAAACTCGGGGTTGCGGTTGTTCAGCCCGATGAGCACCTCGCCGGGGAACTTGCTGCTGACGGCCTCGATCTGCGCCGCCGGGCGCAGGGGCTTGCCGTTGGGCTGCATGATCGCCTTGCCGTCGGGGCCTTTGATCTCCTCGATCGGCGTCAGGTCGCGGGCGTCGGGGTTCGCCGCGGTAACGTCCACGGCGTAAACCTTCCAGTTCTCATCGCCGCCCAGGTCCTGGGTATAAAGCACATGCCTGCCGTCGTACGCCCAGAAATAGTTGCGGATGCCACGCTTGGTGTCGCTGGTAACCGCACGCGCCTTGTCGATCTGCCCGATCGGGGCGACGAAGATGTTCATCACGCCGTTGAGCGGGGCGATGAAACTGATGAACTTCCCATCGTGCGAGACACGACCGGCCGAGCGCTCAGGGTTCCCAAAGAGGATCTCACGGGGGATCAACATCGTCTTCTCCACTTCAGCAACCTTGGCCACGGGTGCCGGATCGGCCGCCGGCGGCGCGGCGAAGGTTGCACCACCCATCAGCACACCCGCCGTGAGCGCGAGCATCGCGCCGGCACCGATACGGGTCAGATCAACACGCTCGCCTTGGCAGATTTTCACGTTGTGGCCTCCATAGGTGCAGACGCACGCCCGGCCCACGCCCAGACCGCACGGCTAACGCAACAACTGTAGCAACAAGCGGCACGCGCACCACACCGGGCGAACCTAATACCCAGGCCTTGGACGACCGGGTGGCTCTTTGCCCCCCTGCCCGTTGGCGTTTATTTTGTCGTACCCCAAGATCGCCAGCATCGCCCGCAGCAGCTGCCGGCTCTCGGGCTCGTTCCCCCAGGGCTGGACATGCACCTGCAATCGCGTCTTGTCGATCGACGACTCGATCTCGATGACCGTCCTTTCAAATAAACCCGCACCACCCAGCCGGCCGATCACCCGCGAGGGGTCCTGCCGAGGGCCGATGCCAGAGTCAAGCACATACCCCCGCCCCCGCAACGCCCCCTCCGCGGCGGTAACCAGTTGATCCGGCGTGTAGATCGGGGCGATCTCCGTCCAAACCCTCCCACCCGACGACGTCGCCTTCACACCCGACCCATCCAACTCAATCGGCGGCGGCGCCTTGCATGCCACCAACACGACTGCGAGCACCAACAGCACCGCCGACGGCCGCAGCGCGTTGATGATCTTGGCATGTCGCACGGGCATCTCCATCGGTGCACCCCGCTATCGGCCCGCACAACCCCAGGCCTAGAGATTCCAAACCCCTGTTGCTCTTACACCTTCTTGCCGCGCCTCCAACGAACCCTCGGCCACGGCCCCGCGACCACCCCCAGCACCACCACACCCACGCCACCAAAACCCATCAGCAAGAGCAGCATCGGCCCGATGCTCGCATAGACCGGTAGCCCCACCTGGGCAAAGGGCATCTCCGCCGTCATCACACCTTCGCTGAAGATTGCGTCCTTGTCCGAATCCAACCTCCGGTGCAGCACGCTCCCGTTGGCGTCGATGACGCACGAGATGCCGGTGTTGGCCGCCCGCAGGATCGGCGTGCCCAGTTCCGCCGCACGCCAGCGTGCGCTGAGCAAGAACAACTCGCGCCCAACCCGGCTGTTATGAAACCACCCGTCGTTGCTCACGTTGACCAAAAAATCCACCCGCCGCTCACCTGACTCATCGACCACCAACCGCCTGCACGAGCGGTCGTACGCCACCTCAAAGCAGATCGGCGTGCCGAGGCGCAACTTGATCGACCGTCCCGCCGAGGTCGTAAACGGCAGTTCAAACGTCCGCGCCACGCTCCCCGTCGAAAGATTAAACGCCATCCCCGTCCCACCCAAATCTGCCACAAACCGCTGCGCCGCCGCCGAGCGCCACGCCAGCGGGATGTACTCCCCAAACGGCATCAGGTCGATCTTGTCATACCGCTTAGGCTGCACGCTCCCATCGCGCACCAGCAGCACGCTGTTGTACCACGCCTTCGCCTCCGACCGCACGCGCCCATCCTCCTGCCAGTACCGCAGCCCATCGGCCGCGATCGATCCGACAAGCATCGGCACGCCCACGCCGAGCTGCTGTTTTGTCAACGCATCGGCAAAGGCCGTTGCCGCCAAGGTCTGCCCCCCCGGCAGGTTGTAATGTAGATCAGCCGACCGCTGCACCTCCACCGCCTCGGGGTTGAGCGCATCACCCGGGAACATCGTCTCGGGCCAAACAATCAACCCGGGCCTCAGCGCCGGCGTCGGCGCTGCAACCCCGTCCACCGGCGTCTCGATAGCATCCGCCGAGACCTCTGCCGCGGGCGGCACTCGACCAGCAAACGCTGTCAGCCCCAACCAGTTGACATGGCTCCGCCACCGATCTGTTACCGGCCAGGCCAGTTTGTTGCTCTGCGGCAGGTTCGTCTGCACCACCGCCACGCGCACCGTCTCGACTGGCCGCCGCGTCGGTGGCGCGAGCGCAAGCATCGCCGCCATCACCAGTATCACCACCATCCCCACCACCACATTGAACTTGCTCGCCCCGCCCACCCTCCCCCGCCCGGCCACGTCCAGCACGCCCGACACAATCAGCATCAACACCAAACCCACACCATACTGCCCCACCACGCTCGCCAGCAGCCCAGGCCCCCCGTCGCGCGTAAAGGCATGCCCGATCAGCAGCCACGAGAACCCGCCGAGGAGCACCTCCCCGCGCAGCACCTCCAGCCCCGCCCACAACACCGGCACATACGCGCACATCCAAACCCGCGGCCAGCGCTTCATCACACGCGCTGCGCACCAGACGAACACCGCCGGGAACGCCGCGAGATACAACAACACCGGCACAAACCCCACCGCCGTCGTCTGCCACAAAAAGCTGTACACCATCCCCAGCACCGGCAACGTCCCCAGCCCAAAGCAAACCGCCCCCAACCACCCCCTTGCATGTCTACTCAACTGCACCGCCGAGAGCACCAGCGTGATCGCGCCGAGCGTCCCCAACAGGTGCGCAAACGGAATCCCCCGAGCCGCGGCACAAACCCCACCAACCCACCCCAGCGAAGCCAACAGACCAAAGGCCGCAAAGTACAAACACGCCCGTACGGGTGCTGGCAACGTCAATCTCGCAGACTCTGTTGGCATACCACGAGGTTACCTCCCCCGCCCACGCAGACCAAGTACGCACAGACCACGCCCCCACGCTTGCACCCCCCACCCCCCACTACCATCCCCCGTGGCACGCCTCCCCTTTGACCCCGCCAAGATGCTCCACGCACGCGAGCCGGCCGAGGCCAAGCCGCAACCCGCCACAACACCCGCCCAAGCCTCGTTGAGCGTCTCACAACTGGCCGCGCTCATCGGTCAGGCGATCGACGGCACCTTCGCCGGCCCCGTCCGCGTTGTCGGCGAGGTCAGCAACTTCAACCACCGCACGCACTGGTACTTCGCGATCAAAGATGCCGGCTCAGTGCTCAACTGCGTGATGTTCGCCGGGCGTGCCAGGGCCGCGGGCTTCACGCCCGAGCAGGGCCAGCAGGTCCTGCTCACCGCCACCATCGAGTTCTATGAGCCTCAGGGCAAACTCACACTCAACGTCGAGAAGATCGAGCCAGTCGGCGCCGGCGCCCTCGAACTGCAACTGAAAAAACTCGTCGAAGAGCTCCGCCAGCTCGGGTGGCTCGAAGCGGCCCGCAAGCGCCCGCTGCCGATCCTCCCCCGTCGCGTCGCCGTCATCACCAGCCGCAAAGGTGCGGCACTGCAAGACGTGCTCGACACGATGCGCAAACGCTGCCCCGCCGTGGACGTTGCCCTCATCGACGTGCTCGTGCAAGGCCCCGCCGCGGCACCTGCGATCGCGCAGGCCATCGACTGGGCCTCCCAGCACGCCGCGGAACTCTCCCTCGACGCCCTCCTGCTCACGCGTGGCGGGGGCTCGATCGAGGACCTCTGGGCCTTCAACGAGCGCGAAGTGGCCCGCGCGATCGTCGGCTGCTCGATCCCCGTCGTTGCCGCCATCGGGCACGAGACCGATACCACTATCGCCGAACTCGTTGCAGACCTCCGCTGCGCCACGCCCACCCAGGCGGCCATGGCCATCACGCCCGACGCCTCGGCCCTGGCCCGCCAACTCATCGCCACCGGCAAACGCCTGACACTGCTCGCCAAACGAACCCTCAGCGCCAGCCGCGAGCAGAGAGCCAGCACGCACGCGACGCTCACGGCCTCGACCAAGGCCCGCCTGGCCCTGCTGCACCGCAGGCTGGATCAGTCTGCCGTGCGCCTTGAACGCTGCCGGCCAGCGAGCGTCTACGCCCGCAGACAGTCGGCGATCGCGCAGCTGGCCACGCGCCTGCGTGCCGCCGTGCGCCAGCACCTCCGCGACCGCCAACGCCAAACCGCAACCTCGAGCGCCGAGCTGACAACCACCTACACCCACGCCCTGGCCCGCACGCGCGACCACCTTGCCGGCATGGCCAGGCAACTCCAACTCGTCGGCCCCGAGCAGGTCCTCCAGCGTGGCTATTCGATCACGCTCAGCAAGGATGGCCAGGTCATCCGCACACCCGCCGACGTCGCACCGGGCCAGCAGATGCTCACGCGACTGGCCGAGGGTGAGATCACCAGCGTCGTCGGCACCACCCTGCTCGTCCCCCTGCCGCGCCCGCGGCGCAAAAAGCCATCCCCAGAACCCGGCCCCGGCCTGTTCGGCGCGCAAGAGGGTGGCGATGCACTTGGGCTACGATAACGCATAGATCGTCGCACATCCCCCCGCCCGGCGAGTATCTGCACCCAATAGACGGTTGTTGAATCAATCTTGCGTCGATCCCGCGTCCAAACCCGCACACCGACGAATCCATCCAGTATACTTTTACAACGGAGCAAGACCATGAAACCGACCCGCACGATCGCCGCTGTTCTTTTGACCCTCGCTGGCCTGACCGCCCCCCTGCTGGCGCAGGGGACCACCCCCACGGCCCCGGCGACGATCGACAACACCGACGTCAAGGCCAAGCCCACCCCAGCCGCTGAACCCGTTGCCCCCAAGACGACGCTGGCCGTCGGGGACAAGGCACCCGCGCTGGTGGTCGAGAAGTTCCTCAAGGGTGAGCCTGTAACAGCGTTTACACCCGGGAAGGTCTACGTCGTTGAGTTTTGGGCGACGTGGTGCGGGCCGTGCATCGCCGCCTTCCCGCACCTGAGCAAACTGCAGGCGGAATATAAGGACAAGGGTGTTACGTTCATCGGCGTCAACGTGTGGGAGAGGCCGTACAACGAGGGGACACTTGATAAGGTGGCCGCGTTTGTCGAGAATCAAGGGGACCGCATGGCCTACACCGTCGCCTTTGACGGCAAGGAAGCCAAGACCAACAAGGCGTGGATGGAGGCCGCGGGGCAGAACGGGATTCCGCACGCCTTTATTGTCAACCAGGATGGCATCATCGCGTGGATGGGCCATCCGATGGGGATGGACGAGCCGCTGAGCAAGATCGTCGCCAATTCATGGAAGATCGAGGACGCCAAGGCCGACGAGGCCAAGGAGAAGGCCAACGAGGCGAAGATCGCTCTGATCAACAAGAGGATCAACGACGCGATCAAGGCCAAGAACTGGGACGATGCGATGACGGCGATAGACGAACTCAAGGCCCTGATGCCCGCCCAGATGGCCGGTCGGATGGAGTTCAGCCGCTTCAACCTGCTGCTGACGCGCGCGAACCAGCCCGAGCGGGCGTACGCGATGAAAGAGACGCTGCTAGCAACCAAAGGTGTCGGCGACAACGCCCAGATTCTCAACGACATCGCCTGGCGCGTCCTTGATGATGAGAAGGTCATCACCCGCAACTTTGACTTCGCCCTGGAACTGGCGACCAAGGCCAATGAACTCTCAGGTGGCAAGGACGGGATGATTTTGGACACGCTGGCTCGGGCGCACTTTGAGAAGGGGAACAAGGCCCAGGCGATCGAGCTGCAGGAGAAGGCCCTCGCGTTGGCCAAGGCGAGCGCCGATGCCGACCCGGAGACGATCGCAAAACTTGAAGCGAACCTCAAGCGGTATAAGGGCAACTGAGCCAATTTGTCCCGGCTGGGCCAGATGGCTGTGCTCACCTGGCCGGGGTGGTCGAGCCGATATCCGCAGGCAATGGACGCCGACGCTGCACTCTGGTTGCTCTCGCTGGTCCCGCTGGCGTTTGTTGTTGCGTTGGGGTGCTGTGTTGGATCGTTGATCAATGTCTTGGTCTACCGGATGCCTCTTGGGCTGGGGGTGGTTACGCCGGCGAGCAGGTGCCCGATGTGCCAGACGAGGCTGACGTGGCGTGAGAACATCCCGGTGCTGGGGTGGTTGCTCTTGGGGGGGCGGTGTAGGTTCTGCCGGTGCCGGATCAGCGGGACGTACCCGGCGGTGGAGTTGTGCGTTGGGGTGCTCTTTGGGGTGGTGTGGGTGGTCTGCTACATGCTGCCGCATGGGACGACGGTGCTGGGGGTGCCGGTCTACATGCTCACGCCCGACTGGGCGAAGAACACTTGGCAGTACACGTGGCCGATCTACGGCGTCATCGTCGGGCTGCTCTCATGCCTGCTAGCGATGACGATCATCGATGCCAAGACGTTTATGATCCCCCTAGCACTGCCCTGGACGGCGGCTGTGATCGGGCTGCTCGGGCATGTGGGGGGTGTGTTCTATCTGCACCTGCTGGGTAGGCCGATGCTGGGAAACACGGCGGGGGATATGGGGGGGACCAAGTGGTGGTGGGCGATCCCGACGCCGACGCCCTCGATGGAGATGTTTGGCGGGTGGTGGTGGTGGATCGGGGCGTCGATCGGGGCGGTGGTGGGGCTTGGGGTGGGGCTGCTGCTGCTGCGGGCGGGGGTGATCGGGCGGAGCTTTGCGGGGTATGAGGCGTGGGAGAAGGAGCAGCTCGAGAAGCAGGCCGTCGCGGGGACGCACCAGCCCGGCAATGACGACCCGACGGTGCTCTGGACGGCCTATCCGCACGCCCGGCGTGAGATGGTCAAGGAGTGCGCGTTCCTGGCCCCGGCGGGAGTGCTCGGTGCCCTGGGGGGGTGGTTGTTTGTGAGGCTTTGGGGGGGGAGTGGGAGTGTTGAGGGGAGCATCACGATGGACGGGGCGGTGCCGCCGTTGTGGTTGATTGTGCTGGCGGGGGTGCTGATGGGGTATCTGATTGGTGGGGGGTTGGTGTGGGGGGTGCGGATTTTGGGCACGCTGGCGTTTGGGAAGGAGGCGATGGGGATGGGGGACGTGCACCTGATGGCGGGGGTGGGTGCGTGCCTGGGGTGGATTGACTCGACGGTGGCGTTTTTCCTGTCGGCGTTTATCGCGATGGGTTGGACGCTTTTGACGCTGGTGGGCGGGAGCAGGTTGCGGCGGACGATGCCGTATGGGCCGTGGCTGGCGTTGGCGTCGGCGCTGGTGTTTTTCTTCAAGCCGGGGGTTGAGTGGGGGATTTCTCATCTGATTGGCTCGCCCGTGCCGATCAATCTGCCTTGAAAGTGGAGCAGACAGCACGCCTGGGCTTGGCTTTGGGGCTCTGGCGGGCTAAAACTGCGGCAACAAACGACCCTGTGGGTGCGCGGAGTGCACACCCTTGCGGCCAATGAAACGCTTCCACACCGGAAGCCATGAGCACATGGAGGTTCTCTTATGCATAACTGGATCAAGACACTGGGCATCCTCGCAACGGCAACGGCGTTCCTGGGCGGGTGCGCGGCCAAGAACGACCTGAAGGCGGAGAACGAAAGCCTCCGCAGCAGCACGGAGGAACTGACCAAGAGCAACGAGGAACTCAACCAGAAGCTCGAACTGGAGCAGGCCGCCAGGCGTGAGGCCGACAGCAAGATGCAAGCACTCGCGGCGGAGAACACCGCGCTGCGTGGGAATATCGCGGCGATCCCCCAGACGACACCAGAGCGTGGTGGCCGTCCCAACCGCGACACGGCTGGCTCAGACGGGCCCCGCCGTGATGTGATCATAACGGTGGCCGGGGACGTGGCGTTTGGCCCTGGGCAGGCGACGCTGACGGCAGCCGGAAAGAGGGAGCTCGACCAGATCGCCCGTGATATCAACAGGAAGCACAGCGGCCAGCGGGTGCGCGTGGAGGGTTACACCGACACCGACCCAGTCAAGCGCAGCAAGTGGGGGAGCAACGAGGCGTTGAGCCAGGCGCGTGCGGACTCGGTGGAGAAGTACCTGGTCAGCAAAGGCGTGTCCAACAGCCGGATCACGGCCGTGGGGATGGGTGCAAAGAACCCCAAGGCGACCAAGGCGAGCAGCCGGCGTGTGGAGATCGTGATCGTTGGCGGGTGAGCGTCGTGCCTGATCGTGGTTTGCTGAACTGAGAACATTGATTGCAGCAACGCCCCGCATATGCGGGGCGTTTTTCATTGTGTTGCCATGCCGATTCCCCAAGGGGTGGGGGCCTTACACTTTGGCAGCATGGCGCAGCGGCAGCACCATTATGAGCGGGCGTTTGAGGCGTACCTTCGGCAGAGGCGGATTCCGTACGTCGCGGTGGACGAGGCCAAGCGGGCGCTGCTGCCCGAGGGTGGTCCGGCACTGAGGCTGGAGGTGGAGGGTGAGGGTGCCGGGGGTGTTCGGCAGGTGCGGGTGCTCAAGAGCTTTGACTTTGTGATCTATGGGCATGGTGATGCGGGGAACCTGCTGGTGGATGTCAAGGGGCGGAAGATAGCCCGGCGTGTGCTGGCGCAGCGGACGCCCGTTGGGGAGCTGATGGCCCCGCCGCCGAGGACGAGGCTGGAGAACTGGGCGACGCTAGACGACATCGAGAGTTTGCGTGTGTGGGAGGGGTTGTTCGGGGCGGGGTTCCGGGGTGCGCTGGTGTTTGTGTACTGGTGCGAGGAGCAGCCGCCCGATGCGTTGTTTCACGAGGTCTTTGACTTTGAGGGGCGGTGGTACGCGATGCGTTCGGTGCCGGTGCAGGCGTATGAATCGGCGATGAAGGTGCGGTCGCCTCGGTGGCGTACGGTGGACCTGCCGGCGGGTGTGTTCGACCGGATCAGCCAGCCGTTGGGGCCGGCGTGGCTTGGGAGCGTTGGTGCCTAAGGTTGGCTCTAGTTTGTGTGGGACTTGGTTGTTCTTTGTGTGGTGCTTTTGATGGTGCTTTGGAAGCCTTGATCTGCTGGAGGAAAGACATGCGTCGCTCATCGGTGGTGTGCAGGTCGGTGCTGGCGGGGTTGATCGTTGGTTGCAGCGCGCTCGTGGCGCACGGGCAGGCGGGGCAGCCTCAGAGCAAGATTGAGCCGCCGGGGGTTACGGGGAAGTCTGAGGAGGGTCAGGCGTGGGGTATCTTTGCGGTCTTTGTGCTGATGCTGGTGGTGGTGGGTGCGGCGATCGTGCCGACGAAGCGCGGGCACCAGGACTGATGTTGGCCGGATGCTGAGCATGAAAATCCGCCGTTCAACTCGGGTGCTGCTGTGCATGAACGTGGTGCTGGCCGGTGTGCTTATGGTGCTGGTGCTGCCGCGGGCGGGTGCGCAGGGGCAGGTGAGCCGGCCGAGGGGTCAGTATGTGATGCTGGGGGGGAAGGTGCAGGGGATGGGGACCTCGGCGGTCTATATTTTGGACAGCGTCAACCGTGAGTTGATCGCGTTGAAGTATGACCGGTCCAAGACGAGGCTTGAGCCGTTCGGCTTCCGGGATTTGAGCGTTGACAGTGCCGCGGCACGGAGGGGGAAGTGATGGGCGATCGCACGGTTGATACGAGAGCCTCCTCGGCGTGGGCGAATGTGCTGCTGGGGGCGGTTGGTGCGCTGCTGAGCGTGGGCGTGTGGCAGGCGTGGGGAGTCTCGGCGCAGGCGCAGAACACGGTGGCGACGACCGGGATGACAACGGGGAACGCCGAGGCTGCGGTGCTGACGTGCGACGGTGGGAGTGATGACATCGTGCTGGTGCTGGACCAGCAAGGTGAGGAGTTGATGCTGTATGTGCCCAGGGGGCAGAACAGTTTGGAGTTTAAGGATCGGTACGGGCTGCGTGAGTTGTTTGCCGAGGCACGGGTGCGGACGGGGGTGAGCGTGCCGATGCCGATTGCGCCGGTGCCGGGGGGCGGACCGAGCGGGAACCCGACGCGGTGAGGCGTGGCGTTAGGGCTTTACACCTGCGGCGCGGAGGTTGGCCAGGAGGGTTGGTTCATCCCAGACGGTGATGCCGAGTTCTTGGGCTTTTGTGAGTTTGCTGCCGGCGGAGTCGCCGGCGATGAGGACGCTGGTTTTGCTTGAGACGCTGCCGGAGGCTTTGCCGCCGAGGGATTCGAGCAGGCGTGAGAGTGGGTCGCGTTCGTAGGTGGCGAGTGTGCCTGTGATGACGAAGGTTTTGCCTGCAAAGGCCGGTGCGCCGTGGGCGGGGGCTTGTGAGAACTCGTGGCTGGTGAGGTCAACGCCGAGGGAGGCGAGTTCGTTGAAGGTTTCGCGTGCGGCTGGGGAGTGGAGATAGGCGTGGACGGTGGGTGCGGTGTCTTTGCCGAGGCCGGTGTCGTAGAGGTCGTCGGGGGTGAGTTTGTTGGGTGAGCCTGTGAGGTGTGCGCGTTCGGCTTTGCTCATGGTGTTGACGGCCGTGGGCATGAGGCGCCAGAGGGGTGCGGCCAGGAGGTCGTTGAGGTTGGCGAATCGCTTGGCGAGGGCGCGGGAGGTGGAGTCGCCGACGTAGCGGATGCCCATGCCGGCCAGGAGGCGGGCGAGGCCGCGCTGCTTGGCCGACTCGATCCCGGCGAGCAGGTTGGCGAGTTTTTTATCGCCCATGCGTTCGAGTTGGAGCAGGGCGTGGGTGTGGTCTTTGAGGCGGAAGATGTCGGCGAAGGTGTGCAGGGGGATGGTGGTGGCGCGGATCTGGTCGATGGTCTCCTGGCCGAGGCCGTCGATGTCCATCTGTTTGCGGCCGGCGAACCAGATGAGTTTTTCACGGATTTGTGCGGGGCACTCGGGGTTGACGCAGGTGCGTTGTGTCTCGGCGCTGGTGCCGTCGGTGCCGGGGGGTTCGACTTCGAGTTGCCCGTTGCAGACGGGGCAGGTGGAGGGGATATCGACGGGTTGTGCATCCTTGGGGCGTGCCGTGAGCAGCACGCCGGCGACATAGGGGATGATCTCGCCGGCTTTTTCGAGGTAGACGGTGTCGCCAAGGCGGATATCGGTGCGTGATGCGGCGGGGTCGTCGGGTGTGGTGCTGGCGTCGCGGACGCGGCCGTAGTTGTGGAGCGTGGCGTGCCGGACGATGGTGCCGGCGAGCAGGACAGGCTCCATGACGGCGCGGGGTGTGATCTTGCCGGTTTTGCCGACCTGGTGCTCGACGCGGAGCAGGCGTGTGGTGGTGCGTTCGGCGGGGTATTTGAAGGCGACGACCCAGCGCGGGCTTTTGGATGTTGAGCCGAGGGAGGCCTGCTGGGCAAAGTCGTTGAGGCGGACGACGGCACCGTCGACGGCGTGGCCGAGTGTGTGGCGGGCCTTGTCGAAGGCCTCGATCGCGGCGATGAGTTCGCGCAGGTCGGTGCTGACTGCAATAGGACGGTTGACGGGGACGCCGAGGTTTGCGAGTTTGTCGATGAGGCCGGCGTGTGTGGTAGCCCAGGTGTCGTCGCTGATTTCACCCTTGCCGTGGGCGACGAAGCTGAGGCTGCGTGCGGCGGCGCGGGAGGGGTCGAGTTGTTTAAGCGTGCCAGCGGCGGCGTTGCGGGGGTTCATGAACGGCTCGTCGCCGTCGGCCTCGGCCTGGGCGTTCATCTCGGCGAATGAGGCGTTGGAGAGGAAGACCTCGCCGCGGATTTCGAGGACGTTGGGGACGCTTGCGGGCAGGCGGAGGGGGAGGGCGCCGATGGTGCGGATGTTGTGGGTTACATCGTCGCCTGTGCGGCCGTCGCCGCGGGTTACGGCGTGGACGAGTTGGCCTTGCTCGTAGCGGAGGCTCATGGCGACGCCGTCGATTTTGGGATCGACGACGAAGGCGGGGGCGTGGTCAAAGAGGCCGCTGGCGGTGAGGGCTTTGGTGGTGCGTGCGTGCCACTCGGCGAAGGTTGCGATCTCGTAGGTGTTGTCGATCGAGAGCATCGGCACGCGGTGCTGGCGGGGGATGAAGCCGTCGATCGCGGCTCCGCCGACGCGGCGTGTGGGGGAGTTGGGGTCGTCTAGTTCTGGGTGGGTGGCTTCGAGGGATGCAAGCTCGGCCAGGAGGGTGTCAAACTCTTTGTCGGGCATCGTCGGGCGGGCGTGTGTGTAGTAGGCGGTGTTGGCCTCTTCGAGGATCGCACGCAGCTCGGCTGTGCGGGCGGCGGGTTTGGAGGGGTGCGTGGGCACAGAAGGATGGTAACGCGGCAGGGGCGGGTGGAGGAGTTTCGGGCGTTGCGGGCTGGGCGAACGTAAGATTCACCTTGACGCAGAACGTTCCAAGTCGCGGTAGCGGGCAGAGCGATGTGGGTGCGCCTGCACTGACGCACTCGATGGGTTCGCTCGGCGTCAGGCTTGCCAAGGCCCTTGCTAGGCGGTCGGGGTTGATCGGGGGCGATGGCGTGCGTGCGTGCCGGGTGTTTTCGGGTGATAGTGAGGGTGTGCCAGGGGTATTTGTTGATGTCTATGGGCCGGGCGCGGTGATGATGGTTTATGAGGGGCGGGTGGCGAGTGGGTTTGATGCCGAGGGGGCCGCGCAGGTGGTGCTCGATGTGCTGCGGCCGGTGGGTGTGCGGGGGGTGTATCTCAAGCCCTTCCCGAAGGACCGGCCCAAACTAGGCGGTGCGCTGCCCGCGTGCGTTACGGATGCGAGGCCCGCCGCGGGGGAGAGCGTGGGCGAGTATGTCATCATCCAAGAGGGTGGGCAGGAACAAAGTTGGAACCTTGAGGTTCGGCTGTATGACGGGTTGTCAACGGGCTTGTTCTTGGACCAGCGTGCCAACCGTGCCGCGCTGGCCTGGGCGGTTGCCAAGCGTGCGCGTGGGGGGAAGACGCCGGCGGTGCTGAACACGTTTGCGTATACCTGCGCCTTCAGCGTGGCGACGGCGATGGCCGGGGGGAGCACCACGAGCGTGGATGTTTCGGCACGATACCTGGAGTGGGGGAAGAGAAACTTTGCCCACAACGGGCTGGAGGCGTCGCTGCACCGCTTTGCCAAGATGGACACATTCGAGTTCATCACCTACGCGAGGCGCAAGGGGCTGGGTTATGACCTGATTATCCTCGACCCGCCCAGTTTCGCGGCTGGCTCAAAGAAGAAGGGCCACCGGCCCTTTAGTTCGGTGAGCGACTACGCCCGGCTGGTGCGTGAGTCGGCAACGATCCTCAACCCCGGCGGGGCGGTCTTTGCATCGACGAACACGCAGGAGCTCTGTCGGCCTGTGTTTGCGGGCCAGCCGATCCGCCTGGAGCGGGAGATCGCCAAGGGGCTTGGGCTGCCGGCGGGCCGAGAGCCGAGGTGGGTGAAACTGCCGGCGGTAACGGCGGACTTTGCCAGCGAGCGCGAACGCTTTGCCGCGCGGATGTTTACGCTGTAGTTTTCAGTTTCTTCACTCGGCCCTGGGCCCACAAACCTCGGCCCTGTCTTTGCTTGCCCCGGATTGAACGACTATGAGCACCGCGGAACTCCCACGTAGAACATTTGCGATTATCTCTCACCCCGACGCGGGCAAAACAACGCTGACGGAGAAGTTGCTGCTCTACGGCGGTGCGGTAACGCTGGCCGGGTCGGTGACTGCACGCAAGGACCAGCGTGCGACGACCAGCGACTGGATGGAGCTCGAGAAACAGCGTGGGATCTCGATCTCGTCAACGGTGCTGCAGTTTGACTATGCGCCGGAGGTCGACGGGCATCGGCAGGGGGAGATCCGCATCAACCTGCTCGATACACCGGGGCACAAGGACTTTTCCGAGGACACCTACCGGGTGCTGACGGCGGTGGACGCGGCGGTGATGGTCATCGACGCGGCCAAGGGGATCGAGCCGCAGACGCGGAAGCTCTTTGAGGTCTGCCGAAGGCGTGGGGTGCCGATCTTTACGTTCATGAACAAGTGCGACCGCCCGACGCGCGACCCGATCGATCTGCTCGATGAACTGGAGAAGGTGCTGGGGATCGGTGCGTTCCCGGTCAACTGGCCGCTGGGGTCGGGGCCTGACTTTCGGGGTGTGTATGACAGGCTTTCTAGGCGTGCGCACTTGTTTGAGCGGACAAGCCACGGGGCGTATGCCGCGCCTGTGCAGGTGCTGGGGATCGACGACCCGGCGATCCGGGAGCGGATGGAGCCGGGGGTCTTTGCACGGGTGCACGAGGAGATCGAGATGCTCCAAGGCGCGGGGGAGCGTTTTGATGAGGCCCGCGTGCTGGCCGGGCAGGTAACGCCCGTTTACTTTGGCAGCGCGATGAACAACTTCGGCGTGCAGTTGTTGCTGGATGGTTTTTTGCAGCACTCAGCCGGGCCTGGGCCGAGGGTGGTTAAGGACCCGTACCCACACGGGCCGGATCGCGTGATCAACCCCGAGGACCCCGGCTTCAGCGGGTTTGTGTTTAAGATTCAAGCGAACATGGACCCCCGGCACCGCGACCGCATCGCCTTTGTGCGGATCGTCTCGGGATCGTTTACGCGCGAGATGACCGTTGTGCATGTGCAGAGTGGCAAGCGCATCCGCCTGTCGAACGCGCAGAAACTCTTCGGGCAGGCACGCGAGACCGTCGAGGAGGGGCGGGCGGGTGATGTTGTCGGGATCGTCGGGCACGACATCCTGCGCATCGGCGACACGCTGGCGGATGACCGGACGATTGTGTTTAGTGAGATACCGCGGTTCCCGCCGGAGTGCTTTGCGTACCTGCACAACCCGCAGCCGGGTAATAGCAAGAAGTTTCGGCTGGGGCTTGAGCAGTTGCTGCAGGAGGGTGTGGTGCAGGTGCTCAACGTTGGGACGGGGCAGGTCAAGACGCCGCTGCTGACGGCCGTGGGTCCGCTGCAGTTTGAGGTCGTGCAGTACCGGATGAAGGCGGAGTATGGCGCGGAGTCTCGGCTGGAGACGTCGCGGTACACCATTGCGCGCTGGTACCGCAAGGCCGACGGGAGCACGCCGGCGCCCGACTGGCTGCCGGATATGCCGGGGGACTCGGCGATCGCTTACGACCGCGACGAGAAGCCGGCGGTGCTCTTTGCTGATGAGTGGGCGCTGCGGCACTTCACACAGCGCAACCCTGGGGTTGAACTTTCGCCGCTGCCGTTTGCGGAGGGGGCGAGGGCGGGGGTTTGAGGATTGACGCGGGGTATATGGATCACTACTGATTATCGTGCGTTCGAAGTTGTCAACCCCACCCCTGCCCCTCCCCTCGGGGGAGGGGTTCCGTGCAAGAAACATCGGCGATTCGTGCTAGAGCAGCGCGATCGGGTCAACGTCCACGGCGGTATGGGCATCGCTGACGAGCAGGCCCTGCTCGCGGAGGGAGGCGAACGCGCGCTGGATGGCCGTGCGCGAGTTGGCGGTTACCTGCACCTCGATGCGGTGGTGGTCGCCGATGCGTGCGATCGCGCAGGGCATCGGGCCGACGACGCGCAGGCCGAGGTCGGCCTCGAACTCGCGCAGCAACCCCGCGATCTCGGCGGCTGCGTTCTGGGCCTTGGCGAGGACAACATCCCGGCAGACGACGCGGGCCATGCGTTTGATTGGTGGCAGGCCTGATTCGGTGCGCTGGGCGAGTTCAAAGTCGGCGAATCGCACATAGTCGTGCCGGGCGGCCAGGACGATCGCCGGCTCTTGCGGGTTGGCAGTCTGGACGATGACGCGGCCGGGGTCCTTGCCACGCCCGGCCCGACCGGCGACCTGGGCAACGAGTTGGAACGTGCGCTCGGCGGCGCGGAAGTCTGGGAAACTGAGGCTCGTGTCGGCCGAGATTACCCCGACGAGGCGCACGCCCGGATAGTCAAGCCCCTTGGCGATCATCTGGGTGCCGAGCAGGACGCGGGCTTGCCCGCTGGCGAAGCGGGAGAGGGCGGTGAAGTAGTCGCGTGCCGTCTGCATGCTGTCGCCGTCGAGGCGTAGGAGGGTGGTGCCCATGGCCAGGGCGTGGCTTGGGCCGAACTTGCGTTCGAGTTCGGCCTCGACGCGCTGCGTGCCAAGGCCGAAGGTGTTGATGGTTTTTTTGCACTCCGGGCAGGATGCCGGGAGGGTAAGTTCGGCCAGGCAGTGGTGGCAGCGGACGAAGCCGCCGGCCTTGAGCCGGCGGTCGATGTGGTAGACGGTTGTTACGTCGCAGTGCTCGCACTGCATCACCCACCCGCACTTGGGGTCGGTGCAGCAGATGTAGTTGGCGTACCCCCGGCGGTTGAGCAGCAGCAGCACCTGCCCCTTCCCGGTGAGCGTCTGGCCGATGGCGTCTTCGAGCGTTGGGCCGATGAGGTGCAGGTGCCGGTCGCGCCAACCTTCGGGCTGGACGAGCGCACGCAGGCGGCGTTCATCGGCCAGGTCGACGATCTGCACGGGCGGGAGCCTGGCCTGCCCGACGCGGGCGGGCAGGGAGCTGAGGATGTACTTTGATGCCGAGGGGAGTGTGCCGGCCGGGGCGTTGGCCGAGGGGGGAGCCTGCTTGGTGTTGGCCCAGGTTTCAAGGCTGGGCGTTGCGCTGCCGAGGATGACCGGGCACCCTTCCAGTTGGGCGCGTTTGATAGCGACGTCGCGCCCGTGGTAGCGGGGGAGTTGGTCTTGCTTGTAACTGCTGTCGTGCTCTTCGTCGACGACGATGAGGCCGACGTTGCGGAGCGGGGCGAAGATTGCCGAGCGCGCGCCGACGACGATGCGTACGCGTCCTCCCCCACTATCACTGCCCTGTGCGCACGCCAGCCACT
The DNA here is from genome assembly GCA_021299385.1 of Phycisphaeraceae bacterium. Lineage (GTDB taxonomy): Bacteria > Planctomycetota > Phycisphaerae > Phycisphaerales > UBA1924 > JAJTGZ01. Next base: position 17,061 of record JAJTGZ010000013.1, read on the forward strand.
GCCCGTGGCGTTGGCTGGCCGTCAGGCCCGAGTGCAACACGGCGACGCGGTCGCCAAAGCGTGCGGTGAATCTTGATGCCGTCTGGGGCGTCAGGGCGATCTCGGGCACGAGCATGATGGCGGTGCTGGTGTGGGCGGGGTTGTGGGGGTTGTGGGGGTTGTCGCGTGCGAGCATGGCTTCGATGGCGCGGAGGTAGACCTCGGTTTTGCCGCTCCCTGTTACGCCGTGGAGGCAGTGGACGGCGAAGGTGCCCAGCGTGCCGGCGACGCGGTCGAGGGCGGCGGTCTGGTGCTCGGTGAGGGCCAGGGGACCGGCGGCCTGGGCACTGCCTGTGCTGCTGGCATTTTGCGCATTGGCGCAGTCCATAAGCCAGTCGCGGCTCTCTTGTACCTCCTGCTTGCTCGTTGCCAGCAGGTGCCCGTTCTCGATGAGTTTTTTGACCGCCGACTCGGTTACACCATCGAGCATCATCGCCAGCGCGCGGGGTGTGGTCGGGAAGGCCTCGGCTGGAAGGGCCTGCACCTGCTCCCAGGCACGAGCGAGGCGCTTGGGCAGGGGTGTGTCGATCGCCACGGGCGCGCGGTCGACGTAGACCCTGGTCTTGGTGCCGGTCTGTTTTTTGACCGCTGCGGGGAGCATGGTGCCAAAGACCATCCCCAGCGGGGCGACGTAGTAGTCGCTCATCCACGAGGCGAGTTTGACGATCAACGGCGTGAGCGTAACGGGTGTTACGCGAGCGATTGGTTTGACGCGCGATGCGCTCAGCCCGGCGAGCAGTTCGGCGCCCCCGATGGCGACGACGATACCCGCGGCCAGTTTGTCGCCACGGCCCAGGGGGACGACGACGCGCTGGCCGGGGTGGACGTCGTCGGGCGCGCCGTAGGTGAGGCCCGCGTCGGCCGAGTCGCCGGCACGGTCAATGCCACGCTCGACGACGACGCGGGCGAATCGCGTCATCGCCGGGGTGGGGGTTTCGGGGTGGAAGAGGTCGCTTTCCAAGGGGGTTGGTGCGAGTCTACGGGCATGGGCCGCCGGCGGATGGGCCGATAGCCGTTTGACGCCCCGGCAGATCGGGTCTATGTTTCACTCCCTGCTGCGCACGGGCGAGGACGCCCAAACGCCGTGGGGGGACAAGTGCATACGCGGGCGTAGCTCAGTGGTAGAGCATCACGTTGCCAACGTGAGGGTCGAGGGTTCAAGTCCCTTCGCCCGCTTTTTAGGCCCCCTGCGGGGCGTGCGGCCGACACGGGATATTGATCCAGGTCGGCTGCGGTTGTTTTTGCGGCCGTATGCCGCCCCGGGGAGCACCCAATCTTGGGCAATGAAGAGCGGAGAATGAAAAACACCCCGCATTGGGTGCGGGGTGCGGGGAGACTTGTTGTGTTTTTGGAGTTGGCCGTTAGGGCCAACCGGGGGCTATCAACCCTTGATGGCGGTGATCTTGACCTTGGTATACCGCTGGCGGTGCCCGGTCTTCTTGTCAAAGGCCTTGCGGCGGCGGAACTTCTGGATGAAGAGTTTCTCACCCTTGACAAGCCCCTCGACGACCTCGGCTGAGACCGACGCGCCGGGCACATAGGGCTGGCCGAGCTTGAGCGAGACGCCGTCGCCTGAGATGAGCAGGACCTTGTCAAAGGTGATGCTCTTGCCCGGCTTCAGTTCGCCGGAGTCGACGAGGTCGATGAGGATTTCGTCGCCGTTGCTGACCTTGCGTTGCCCGCCACCTTCTTCGATAATCGCGTACATAACCGCTCCAAAAACGCCTGCGCGGCCGGGGGGGCGAGTGGGCCAATCGGCCCGGCAATCTCGCCCGCTTGCGTGGCTCCCGGGGGAACAGCAGGGCCTAGATATTAGGCAAGAAAACCTCTTGCGGCTGGGCCGCGGGGCTGGGCCGGATTACTTGCCCCGCACCACCAACACACTGCACGGGGCATGGCGCACAACGTGCTCGGCGACGGACCCGAGCAGGACACGCCCGAGGCCCGTGCGTCCGTGCGTGCCAAGGACCAGGAGGTCGGCCCCCCACTGCTTGGCGCAGGCGACGACTTCATAGTCAGGCCGGCCTTGGCGGAGGAAGGTCTGTGGGGCGGGGGAGAGGCCGGCGGCGGTTTTCTTCAAGAGTTCTTGGCCGGCGAGGCGCAGTTCTTCAAAGATTCCCGCGGTGGGTATGAACTCCGGGCTGAGGGCGGGCAGCGGGTCGACGGCGTAGACGATCGCCAATGCCGCACCGCTGAGGCGGGCCTGCTCGGCCCCGGCGGCCAGGGCACGGGCGCTGCACTCGCTGCCGTCGATCGCGACAAGGACTTTGGTGGGCTTCATGGGAGTCTCCGTTGCCTAATGCTATCGCCTGCGTGCGGGCGGTGCGGAGTAGGGATCGCTAGTTGATTCGGGCTTAAGAAGTTGCCAACCCCACCCCTGCCCCTCCCCTCGGGGGAGGGGTTCTTAGTCAGAGATATTGGGGATTCTTAGTTGTCCTGCTCGTCGTCGCCCGGCTCGGGGAGCATCGTTGCCGTGCGCGCCCCGACGGGGTTGATGAGGGCCTGGTGGGCGCTTTCTTCGCAGGCCTGGCGAAGGCGTTGGTGGAGTTTTTCATGGTCGGGAAAGGCCTGCAAGCGCAGGTAGAGGGCCTCGACGCGTTGGAAGCAGTTGATGCTGGTAACCTGCTCGATAGCCGCGTCGCCGAGGGCCTCGCACGCGGCGAGGATCCAGGGCATATCGGGTGTGATGAACGTGCCGAAGACGTTGACGACCTGCGCGGGCGGGGCCGTAAGTGTGGCCGTGGCGGCTGGCTTGGGCGTGGTGGCCTTGGTCTTTTTGTTCCCCTTGCCCTTAATCGAGGCCAGCGGTGGTGTTGGCTCTTGCACATAGGCCCGGGCAGTAACAGGCCCGACGGAGACGACCGGGCAAAGCCCCCCGCTGGTGCGGGGCTCGCGCGCGATGACGATCACCGGCACGCACGCCTGCTCGGCACGCACGCGTAGCACGCGGGCCTCCTGCCCCACGCGCGGGGGGACAAAGAAATAGCACCCAGGCTCGGGCACAAACTGCTCACCGATCGGCTCGGAGATCAAGACCACCCGGCCAGCATCAACCGCCAGGTCGCGCTTCATACGCCGGGCCTCTTGCAGGGGGTTGATCACGCGCCCAGCACGCTGATAGTCCTTGGCCAAGATCGCGCTGCGGAGGCACTCAATGGCGAGCTGCTCGGCTAGAAAATAGTCGCGCTGAACCAGGGCAATGCTCGCATGCTCCATCATCGCGTCGATCTTCTGGCCAGACTGCTTGCTCGCCGTCGTCATGCAGCGCCACCCTCAGCCTTGCTTTCAGACTCACCCACGCCCGGCAAGGCCAGCACACGCGCTGCTTGTCCCATCTGCCCGAGCAGCCCGGTCCACACCTCGGCCTGTTGGTCGAGTTCCGCGTTGAGCAGGTCCCCAAGTGTTGCCCAGTCTTGCATTGCAAGCGTTGCCTTGAGGGCCGAGAGGCTTGCACTCAACTCTGCGGTGGTTTGCTGAAAACTCGTCCCCGCCGGGCAGAGCGACTGCGGGCTGACGCCCAGCAGGACCGGTGCCTGGTCGAGCACCTTGCGCACGGCCTCCCAGACGCCCACGGCCTCGGCCAGCAGCCCGAAGGCCTGGTCCGTCTGCCCCGCCTGCAACGCCCCCGCGGCCTCCTGCTGGATGGCCCGCGCTTCGTCGAGGGCCTCGGCGGCCTGCTCGAAGCTCATCGCCACCAAAGCACGCGGGTCCGCCGAGATACACTCGATGCGCTCGCCCGCGACGGTGCCGGGCTGGTCGATCTGCTCATCGGTCAAGTCGACACCGTCGAGCTTCACCTCGACAACGACCCGGCCAAGGTCGGCCGCCTGCCGGCGGGCCGTCTCCAGCGCGGCGGCCAGGGTCGGCTGGGGACCAATCTCACGCTGGTCGAGGTACGTTTTCATTTCGTCGGTATCGGCAATTTGCCCGGTTTGCGTGCACAGGGCTGGGTTTGTTGGCTGGCCCGAGCGCAGGGCTGATGCTCAGGCCTGCACCGGGGTGCTGACGTGCTCGACCTCTCCGAGCCGGGCGCTGATGGCCTCGTTGATGCGCGTGTTGACGTAGAGGCACGCCTGCTTGACGGCCGAGCGGATGCTCTTGGGTTCGCTGCTGCCGTGGGCGATCATGCAGATGCCGTTGACACCGAGCAGGGGCGCACCGCCATGCTCGTGGTAGTCGTTCTTCTTGAACATGTCCTTGAGGACCGGTTCGAGGCGGAAGAGCAGTTCGGGGTCGGTGCGGATGATCTCCTGGCCGAGGCCCTGGAAGATCGCCTTGGCCATCCCCTCGGCCGTCTTGAGCACCACGTTGCCGACGAGGCCGTCGGTAACAACAACATCGGCAAAGTTTGCAAAGAGCTCGCGCCCCTCGATATAGCCAACAAAGTTGACCCCCGGGGTGCGTTTGAAGAGGTCGTAGGTCTCGCGGATCAGGGTGGTGCCCTTGCCCTCCTCGGTGCCGATGTTCATCACCGCCACGCGGGGCTCCTTGCGGCCGTGCAGGAGCCTGGAGACTGTCTCGGCCATCAGGCCATACTGCCAGAGGTGCGTCGGTCGCGGCTCGGGGTTGGCACCCGCATCGCTCAGGACGACCGGGCCGTGGAACGTTGGGATGGTCACGGCAATGCCGGGGCGGTGGACGTGCTCGATGCGGCGCATGTGCATCGTCGCGGCCGAGACGCACGCGCCGGTGTTCCCCGCCGAGAGAACGGCATCGCACCGGTAGCCGTAGAGGGCTTGGGCCTTGGCCGAACCGGCTAGGGCCATGTGGACGATGGTGGAGTCCTTCTTGCCGCGGACCGCCTCGACGGGGTGCTCGTCCATGCCGATGACCTCGTGGCAGTCGAGTATCTCGAGCCTTGGGTCGGCGATGTTGTAGTCGTGCAGATAGGTGCGGATGAGGCGTTCAGGCCCGATCAGCACGATTTGGTCGCCCGCTTGGAGCACGTCAAGGCTCAGGACACATCCCTTGAGGATCGCGTCGGGCGCGTGGTCGCCACCCATGACATCGACACCGATGCGCATGGAAACTCCTTGCAAGAAACCCAAGGCCCGGGCCGGCTCATCTTGCCGGGTGTTTTGAACCGGGCTATGGAACCAACACTAAACGGCCAGGCCCGCGCCTGGCCGAGCTATCACAGAACCGGGGACCGCCCCGGACAAGCCAGATTAGTTGCCCCCACCCTCGCCGCCGAGCTTCTTGCGTTTCTTCGGTGCGCCGATGCCAAGTTTGGCGACCTGGATCGTCAGCCCGGGGCGGACGTACCCGCTCTGGATGCTCACGCGGTGGTGCATCTTGGGCATACCCGAGACGGGGTCAAGCCCGGGTGTGACCCCGGTCAGGGCGTGGTGGGCGCGACGCCGACGCGTCCGGCCGTAGGAAATTCTTTGTGGAGGGTTCATGGTAAGGGTTCCTGCCCGCGGGTGTCTACCCGCCGGGTTGAACCGGAACATTAGGAGGGGCCGGGGGGCAAAGGCAACCGGGAACGGAGACGATCACCGAACTGTCCCCGAAACTGTTTGTATTGTGCTTGGTATTAGGCTGGCCAACGCGCCGCACCTGTAATCAATCCTGATCCCCAAACTCAAACGTCGGCCTGGAGACAATCGGCGCAGGGCGTACGCCGATCGAGACGAGCAGGCCGGTCATGATCCAGACAGAGATCATCGATGACCCACCCGCACTGACAAACGGGAGCGTAACGCCGATGATCGGCAGCACTCCGACGACCATGCCGATGTTGACCAGCGCCTGCGTCGCCAAGAGCGCGGCGAACCCGACGCAGACGAGCCGGCCGAACGGGTCTTTGCACGTTGCCGCAGTCAGAAGTGCGCCCATGATCCAGAGGCCATAGAGCGCAAAGACACCGGCCACCCCCGCCAGCCCGAACCGGGCGGCGACAACCGAGAAGATCATGTCGTTGTGCCGCTCGGGCAGCTGCGCATAGCGGATGACGGCCCGTGCCTTGGCGTCGGGGTACCCCGTCCACTGCCCGGCGCCGATGAGCGAGATCGCCGTGAGGCTCTGGTAGTTGATGTCGTCGCTGACGCGCTTGTCCCCGGTGAGCTGGTAGTAGAGCCCCACGATCCGCTGCTTCTGGTAGGGCTTCATCAACGGGTACGACACCGGCAGCGCGAGCAGGCCGCAGGCAACGATGATCGCCAGGTGCTTGAGCTTCGCCCCCGCGGCCAGCACGATCGCGAAGATGGTGGGTATAAACAGCAGCGCACTGCCGAGGTCGGGCTGGAGCAGGATCAGCGCGATCGGGATGAACGTGAGCACCGCGGGCATCACAAAGCCGCGCACCTCGCGGTGGTTTTTGCGGAAGCGGAAGTAGTCCGCCGCGACCATGATGAATGTAACCTTGACCAGTTCCGTCGGCTGCAGGTCGATCGGCCCAAGGTCGATCCACGCGCGCACGCCGTTGACCGGCCGCACAAGGCTGGCGGGGACGAACGGCAGCACCAGCACGACCAGCAGCCCGAGCGACAGAAAGAAGATGGTCCATGCAAACAGCCGAACCACGCGGTAATCGGGCAACGCCACGACCATCCCCGCCACCAGCCCGGCGCACAAAAAGATCACCTGCTTGATCGCACGCGGTGCCAATTCACCGGTCCCTTCCCCGGCCAACGCACCCGTGCCCAGGTCAATCGCGTACACCCCCAGCAGCGAGAGCGCAAGCCCGGCCAGCACGCTCAGCCACGCCCAGTTGAGCAGCCGAAGCCGCCCAAGGGGCGAGAGCGACAGGCCCGTCTGGGCTGGAAAGTTCGCGGGCACGCGTGCCATCTACAAATACCCCTCGGCACGCAAGGCCCACAAAATCTGGTTCGCCAGCGGCCCGGCAACACGCCCGCCTGAACCTCCATACTCCACCAAGAGCGCGACAACAACCCTCGGCCTGGCCGCACCCTCGGCACCGGCCATGACCACAAACCAGGAGTGGTCCAGCGAGGCGTCGGGGTTCTCCTGACTCTTCTTGCCCGAATCCGCCGTGCCCGACTTGCCCCAGATGCTCACGCCGGGGATGTTGAACGTCGGCTCCTTGGCCTGCACGCCATCGGGGCCAGTGTACGTGATGTGGTGCCCCGAGCCGCGCTCCTCGCTGACTGCTCGCTGCAGCCCGCGCATTGCCATCTGCACCGAGCCGCGGTCCCACCCGAGATCATCGCGCACGCTCGGCACTCCGGTGCGTATCTTGGGCACCAGCCGAATGCCCCCGCGCGCTAGCGTGGCATATGCATCGGCTGCCTGCAACGGCGTCCAGGCGATGGGCCCTTGGCCGATCCCCATGAGGATCGCATCGCCGGCGGTGATCCGTGGGCGTTGGTCGCCGCTCTCATCGCCCGGGCTCTCGCGCCGGCTCATCCGCCCGACGGAGCCGGGGAACTGGTACCCCACGCCGAGGTCCGGCCGTTTGATCCCATCGTCCGTCCCGACCCCCAGCGATGCAAAGATTTTCTCGATACCTTCGGGCCCGAGTTTCTGCCCGAGCATGAAGAAGTAGATATTGCACGAGACCATGATCGCCTCGTCGGCCGTCAGCGGGTGCCCGAACTGTGCCGTGTGCGTCGTGTTGTTCTGCTTGTAGATCCAGCAGCGCAGCATGTCGGGCCTGTCGGGATGAAAGTGCCCCGTACAGTCGACCGTCCGCCCCGCCTCCCACACCCCCTGCGCCACCCCCCCGGCGAGCATCAACGGCTTGACGATGGATCCCGGCGCATACGCACGCCCCATCGCCCGGCTCAGCAGCGGCTGGCCCGAGGCCTCCCCCAGCACGCTGTCGGGGTCGTCTCGCAGTTGCTGCCGGGTGAATGTCGGTGTGCTGACCATCGACAGAATCTCGCCGGTGTCGATGTCCAATATCACCGCCGCGGCGTTGAGGGGCGTGCCGGGGTCCAAGGCCTTGTTGTTCTGCCAGGGCTGCACCACCGTCAGCCCCGTCAGTGGGTTCATCAATGCCTGAACGCGCGCCTGCAAGCGCGAGTCGAGCGTCAGGCGCACGTCCTTGCCCGGCGTGCGCTCCACGCGCGTGCTCTGGCCGGTGTCCAGCCGTTCGAGCACGCTGCCGCGCGCCCCGCGCAGTTCCGGTTCCAGAGCCCACTCCAGCCCGGCAGCGCCGATGCTGTCGCCGGGGCGGTAAGCACCCGGGTCGATCGTCGGCTTGCCGTCGTCGCCGATGCCGCGGGGTGGCCTGCGGGCAATGTCCTCTTTGAACAGTTGCCCGCGCATCCAACCGATGATCCCCGTCGCAACACCACGGGCCGTTACCTCCTGCGTCTTCTGACTCCGCAGCGGCCCGGGGAAGTTCGACAGGTCCAGCCCCACGGCGATCTCCTCACTCGGATACTCCCGCCGAGTCGCGTCAACGAGCTTCATCCCCGGCAGCAGCGGCGAGCCGGCCAACTCGCTCTCGTGCGGGAACGTGAACGCCACCTCCTCGTCCAGATCACGCACCAGCACATGCGGCGTGCGCTGCTCGCGGATCGGGCGAGCGACCTCCGCAAGAGACAACGTGCTCTCGGCCGTCGATGGCTCCTGTGCCTCCGTCAACTCCCTGCCCCGGCTGAGGCTCTCGATGCTCGCGCGACGCTGGCTCTCCCACACTGCCAGCGCCTGCGCACTGACACGCGCGACGATCTCACTCCGCCGCTCCTCGATCTCGCTCGGCGGCACACCCGTCAGGCGCGAGACCTCTGCCCACGCCTCTGTCAAACGCTGCTGATACGGCCCAAGCCCCTCCTGCACCAACCTCTCACGCTCGAGCGGGGACAACTGCGTCCACTCCGCCGTCCGCCGGCGAGCCGCCCGCGCCGCCTGCGCAAACGCCCACTGCCCGCTGATGAGCGGGTAGTCGACCTCCAGGTCAAAGCTCGGCTTGTCGATCGCCAGCACGCGCCCGTCGCGGTCGAGGATCTTCCCCCGGCTTGTGCCGATCCACCGCCGCTCGACCAACCGGCCCTCGGCCTGCTCACGCAGCGACTCACCCTTGCGGATCGTCAGGTCGCACGTCCGCAGCATCGGCACTGCCGCCGCGGCGCAGAACGCCGCGGCCAGCAGCAGCAGCCGGCGGTGAAACATCTGCATCCCGTCGCCCCAGCGGGGCAGGCCAATACGCATACAAACTATGCTCCAGGGCAGGATATCGGCACAAAAACCCCCGCAGGGTCAGTCCCCGCCCAGACAGACTACGCTCATGGCAATGGCCATCGAGCAGACCACCCTGTCCTGCGGCATGCCGCTGATCGTCGAGCACATCCCGGGCGTCAAGTCCGCCTCGCTCTCGTGGTGGGTGCCCGCCGGGACCGCCACCGACCCACCCGACCGCCTCGGCCGCGCGCCGATGCTCGCCGAGCTGCTCCTGCGCGGCACCACGACGCACACCAGCCGGGAGATGGCCGACGAACTCGACCGCCTGGGCATCCTGCGTGCAACGCATACCGGGACGCAGTACGTCCGCCTGGCCGCGACTTTTGTTGGCGAGCGCATCGCCGAGTGCCTGCCCCCGCTGGCCGAGATCATCCTCCGCCCACGCCTTGATGAGCAGGGGATCGACTCGGCACGCCTGCTCTGCCTCCAAGCCCTCGCGGGCCTGCCCGACAACCCCCAGCAGCGCGCCGCCGAAATCTTGCACCAACGCCACAACCCGGCACCACTGAACCGCTCCTCCCTAGGCACCGAGCAAGGGCTTGAGGACCTGACCCGCCAAGACCTCCTCACCGGCTGGCAAGCCCAGGCCCGCCCCGGCGCGTGCATCCTGGCCATCGCGGGCCACGTAACGCTCGCGCCCACTGCCCAGCTGCTTGAATCACTCCTGAAAGACTGGACCGGATCACCCCCGCCCCTTGCGATCGGCCAGCCCGAGCACCGGGGCACCTACTTCCACGAGCACGAAGAGACCCACCAGGTGCAGATCTACCTCGCACACCAGGCACCGCCCGAACCCTCACCCGATGCCAGGCTTGAGCGCGTCCTCACTTCGGTCCTCTCCGGCGGTTCCTCCGCACGACTCTTTGCCGAGGTGCGCGAGAAGCGGGCGCTCTGCTACTCCGTCTACGCCTCCTACGGCTCAGACAAACACTTCGGCACGCTCACCGGCTACGTCGGCACCACCCCCGACAAGGCCCAACTCGCCCTGGACGTGATGCTCGAACAACTCGCCCACCTCGCCGGGCCGACGGCCAAGATTACCGCCGACGAACTCGACCGTGCCCGCATCGGCCACAAGTCGCGCCTGGTCGCCTCCGGCGAGAGCACCGCCGCACGCGCCTCGGCCCTGGCAAGCGACTGGCACCGCCTCGGGCGGGCACGCTCGCTGGGCGAACTGGCCGACGAGGCAGCCTCGATTACCCTCGGGCAACTCAACGACTATGCGCACCGCCGAGCATTGGGCCCGATCACCATCGTTACCCTCGGTCCCGGCGCGCTCAAGGCTCGGCAATAACTACCCGGCGTGCGACGCCGGGGGCAGAAACCTTACCCGTGCCACCCTCGATCTTCTCAAGCCTCGTCCACGCCTGTGCCGGCGACGGCCGCAGACGCACCACCCCATCGCGCCCCGAACCAACTGTAATCTCCAGCCCGTCCAGCTCGATCACCTCGCGCGGGTTGTAACCCACAACCTCCACACCCGCACGCTCAGCCGCGACCAGCAATACCCCCTGCGCACCCAGCGGCCGCTGCTCGGCAAGCATCAAAAAATCCCCCGGCACCAGCACACGCCGAACCCCCAGCGGCCCGAACAACTCCGGCAGCAGCGAAAAGCGCTCCGCCGACGGCGACGTTACAACCGCCGTCCGCGCCCGCACGCCCCCCACCGCCCACACCGCACGCTGCACCACCCGCCCGGCACTCCTTGACGTACTCCCAGGATCGATCAGCACCACCCCCGCCCGCGTCTGCACGATCGCGCAAGACGACCTCGGCAACGCCAACTGATCGACCTGCGCCAGCACACCCTGGCCCAACACATGCCCAGGGCGTGCAACGATCAACAACCCCGCCGCCACCACAACCAGCACCACACTCCACAACCTCGGCCGCCGAGCAATCAACAGCAGCAACGCACCAGTCATCGCCAGAGCCCACACCCACATCGCCGCCGTCCCCGCCGTTCCCACCCACACGCTTGAGCCCGGCACCTGCCCGGCCCAGTCGGCAGCGGCAAAGATCACCGAGCACATCCACTCGGCACACGCCCCAAGCGCCGCCCCCGCCGGCGCCCAGACCGCCGCGACGGGCAACGCAAAGAGGCCAACGACCAGCGCCGCCGTCGCCAGAGGCGTTAGCGCGATCCCCAGCAGCACCCCCCACCCCGGCAGCATACCCGTGTGCAGCACCACCAGCGGCGCGCTCGTGCTCACGGCCAGAACCCCCACCACCACCGTGCCAAGAACCAGCCGGGCAACGACATCGCCAAGCCCATCACGCCGGGCCTCTAGGTGCGCCGAGCGCCCCCTCACCCCCGGCAGGCCAAACGGCCTCCACCCCAGCACCGCATTAAGCATCTGCTCCCCTCGCCACAGCAGCACCCCCGTGGTCAGGAATGACAACTGAAAGCCCGCGCTGCGCAGGTCCATCGGCCGCCAAAGCAAAAGCACAAACGCCGCCCAACCCAGCGTGTTGAGCCGGTCGTACCGCCGGCCTGCCGCCTCACCCATCAACAGCACCAGCACCATCAATCCCGACCGCAGCACCGGCGCCTCGGCTGGCACCACCAGCATGTACAACCCCGTCGCCCCCGCCGCCAGCAGCGCGTGCGACCTCGGTGAGCCACCAAAGAGCCGCAGCATCCACAGCACCACCACCGCCAGCACCGCCAGGTGAAACCCGCTGATCGAGAGCACATGCACCAACCCCAGCCGGGCCAGGTCTCCCGCGGCTAGGTGCAGCTGCGGGTCATCACTTCCCAGCAGCATCGCCCGCATCATCGCACGCTGACGTGAACCGCTCCCCTCCCCCTGGGGCGCAAACGCCGCGTCGAGTGCCCGCGTCGCCGATGCACGCAAAAAATCCAACCCGCTGCGCCCAACTCGCGTGATCCACCACCGCGCTTCGCCCAGCACCACCGCGGCGTCGGGCCCATCAATCACCAGCACGCCCACTCGGCTTTCCTGCGCCGCCCACGGCCTCGGGTCCATCTGCCCAGGGTTCGCCGGCGGGCCGATGCCCGTAAACACACCCGTCAACTCCACAGACTCCCCACCACGCAAGGCCCGCATCCCCGCCGGCGAGATCACCGTCAGCACCCCGCTGGCCGGCTCCCAGGAATCGCCCACCAACACCGCACGCACGCGTGTACGCGCACGCATCGATTCGCCCATCCACCTGGGCCTCTCGACCAGCCCCGACTGCTCCACAGCGGGCAAACTCCCCTCGATCACCTGCACCCGCACCGTCGCGGGCAGCCGCCACGCCGGCGCATCGACACTCCCCAGCCGAAGGTGCAACGCATCCACCGGCAAGGCGCGCGTCCGCAGCGCCAACCACCCCGCACCCCCAAGCACGCACGCCACCCCCAGCAAACCCAGCACCCAACGCCTCCGCGCTATCCCACCCACCCCCACCGCCGCCACCACGCCCACACCCCCGGCCAGCACCCCCGCCGCGATCAGCATCGGCCACGCAGGCACCGCGCTCCACGCCGAGCTGACGGCGATCCCCGCGCCAAGGCACGCCGCAGCAATCAAACCACGCCGCTTGGGCACCGGTGCCAAACTTTCCCGCGCCTCATCCACGCTGGACAGTCGCCACGCCATCCCCACCTGTCAAGTGGCACGAACACACCCCAACCCGATAGCACCCATCCTCCCCACCCCCCACCGCCATACGCGCTAAGCTCTCCCCTTCCGCACACAACGTGCCCGCTCCCAAGCAAGCTCGGGCACAAGGACGCGCGATGAGCCAAGCCAACACACACCACGACCAACGCCAGACCGTCCTGATCCTCGACTTCGGCAGCCAGACCGCCCAGCTCATCGCACGCCGCGTCCGTGAGGCTGGCGTCTTCTCACTGCTCATCCGCCCCGACACACCCGCCGCCGAGATCGCCGCACGCAAGCCCGCCGGCATCATCCTCTCCGGCGGCCCGGCCAGTGTCTATGAACCGGGCGCGCCCGTCTGCGACCCGGCCATCTTTGATCTGGGCATCCCCATCCTGGGCATCTGCTACGGCATGCAACTCGCCGGACGCCTGCTGGGCGCGACCGTCCGCAAAGCCGACCACCGCGAGTTTGGCCGAGCGAGCATGACCGTACGCGACCGCGCAGGCCTGCTGCACGCACTCCCCGAGCACGCAACCGTCTGGATGAGCCACGGCGACCAGGTCTCCCTCGACGATGCGCCCGCCCACCTCAAAGCCCAAACCACCATCCTGGCCAGCACGCCCACCTGCCCACTCGCCGCCGTGCGCATCACACGAGAGCCTACCACCAGCACCAAACCCCTCACCTTCTACGGCGTGCAGTTCCACCCCGAAGTTACACACACCCCCCAGGGTGCCGACATCATCGAAAACTTCCTCTACGAAGTCTGCCGATGCGCCGGCGACTGGCGCATGGCCGACTATCTCGAATCGACCGTCCAGGCGATCCGAGCCCGCGTCGGCAAGGACCGCGTGCTGTGCGGGCTTTCGGGTGGCGTGGATTCCTCCGTCGTTGCCGCGCTGCTGCACAAGGCCATCGGCCCGCAACTCACCTGCGTCTTTGTTGACAACGGCCTGCTCCGCCTCAACGAGCGCCGGCTCGTCGAGCACACCTTCGGCGACCACTTCCACATCGACCTCCGCACCGCCGACGAAGAGCACGCCTTCCTCAGCGACCTCGCCGGGATCACCGACCCGCAGGAAAAACGCAAACGCATCGGGCACCGCTTCATCGAGGTCTTCAACCAGCACGCCGCACAGATCGTCGCCGAGGCCGGCGGCACCGGCACCGTCAAGTTCCTCGCACAGGGCACCCTCTACCCCGACGTCATCGAGAGCGGCCACGGCCACGCCGGCACCAGCGCCGGCATCAAACTCCACCACAACGTCGGCGGCCTCCCCAAAGACCTCCGCTTCGAGCTCATCGAACCACTCCGAGACCTTTTCAAAGACGAAGTACGCAAACTCGGCGAGGTCCTCGGCCTGCCCGAAAAAATCGTCTGGCGCCACCCCTTCCCAGGCCCAGGCCTCGCCGTGCGCGTCCTCGGCGAGGTTACACGCGAGCGCCTCGACACCCTGCGCCTGTGCGACCAGATCCTCCTTGACGAGATCTATGCCGCCGACCTCTACCGCGCCACCAGCCAGGTCTTTGCCGTGCTGCTGCCGGTCAAGAGCGTCGGCGTCATGGGCGACGGGCGCACCTACGACAACACCATCGCCATCCGCGCCGTAACAACCGAAGACTTCATGACCGCCGACTGGGCACGCCTGCCCTACGACCTGCTCGCCCGCATCAGCACCCGCATCATCAACGAGGTGCCGGGTGTCAACCGGGTCGTCTATGACATCTCCAGCAAACCGCCTGCGACGATCGAGTGGGAATAACCAATGGCGACCCACCACGCGGAGCGTGGTGCTACCCGGACCCCGGGTACCGCCACGCTCCGCGTGGCGACGCCCCCGCACACCAACACCTTCCCCACCGACTACACCCGCATCAACAACGAAGTGCCGGGCGTCAACCGGGTTGTCTACGACATCTCCAGCAAACCGCCGGCGACGATCGAATGGGAATAACCAAAAGCGACTCACCACGCGGAGCGTGGTGGTACCCGGACCCCGGGTACCGCCACGCTCCGCGTGGCGAGGCCCCCGCACACCAACACCTTCCCCACCGGCTACACCCGCATCAACAACGAGGTGCCGGGCGTCAACCGGGTTGTCTGCGACATCTCCAGCAAACCGCCAGCGACAATCGAGTCGGAATAATCAACGGCGACCCACCACGCGGAGCGTGGTGCTACCCGGACCCCGGGTACCGCCACGCTCCGCGTGGCGAGGCCCCCGCACACCCGCACATAAAAAAAGCCCAAGGCAAACGCCTTGGGCACTGGTGTGATCAGATAGTTGATTCCCCGCCTTCGGACAAACCAACACGAATCTCAATAATCCATATCATCCATCCCGCCACCGCCCGCGGGCACCTTTGCCTTCTTCTCCTTGATCTCCACGATCGCCGCGTCGGTCGTCAGCAGCAGCCCCGCCACGCTCGCGGCGTTCTGCAGCGCGATCCGCTCGACCTTCGTCGGCACGATCACGCCCATCTTCAACAGGTCGCCATACTCGTGCGTTAGCGCGTTGAACCCGAAGTTCGCCTCCGCGCCTTCCTCGACCTTCGCCGCGACGATCGACCCATCAAGCCCGGCGTTGACCGCGATCTGCTTGATCGGGTAGGCCAACGCCCGGCTGACGATATCGATCCCCGTCCGCTCGTCCCCGTTGGCGTTCTTACGCAACTTCTCCAGCGCCTTGCGGGCGCGGATCGGGGCCACGCCGCCGCCGGGCAGGATCCCCTCCTCCACCGCCGCACGCGATGCGTGCAAAGCGTCCTCGACGCGGGCCTTCTTCTCTTTCATCTCGACCTCGGTCGCCGCGCCGACGTTGATCTGCGCCACGCCCCCGGCCAGTTTCGCCAGACGCTCTTCGAGCTTCTCACGGTCGTAGTCGCTCGTCGTCGCCTCGATCTGGTGGCGGATCTGCTCGATCCGCCCCTTGATCTCGCCGGGCTTGCCAGCACCCTCAACGATCGTGCAGTTGTCCTTATCGATCGTAATCTTGGCCGCACGCCCGAGGTCGCCGATCTCGATCTTCTCAAGCTCGATGCCCAGTTCCTCCATGACAGCCTTGCCACCCGTCAACGTCGCGATGTCGCCGAGCATCTCCTTGCGGCGATCGCCAAAGCCCGGCGCCTTTACGGCGCACACCTTCAGCGTCCCACGCAACTTGTTGATCACCAGCGTTGCCAGGGCCTCGCCCTCAATGTCCTCGGCGATGATCAGCAGGCTGCTGCCCTGCTCGGCGATCTTGCCCAGCAGCGGCAGCATGTCCTTGGCGCTGCCGATCTTCTTCTCGTGGATCAAGATGTACGGCTTCTCCAGCACGCACTCCATCGTTGCCGGGTTGCTCACAAAGTGCGGCGACAAAAAGCCTTTGTCAAACTGCATCCCCTCCAGCAAATCCACCTCCGTCGTCAGGCTCTTGCCCTCCTCGACGGTGATGACGCCGTCCTTGCCCACCTTGTCCATCGCGCTGGCGATGATCTTGCCGATCTCCGCGTCCTGGTTCGCCGAGCAGGTGCCGACCTGCGCGATCTCCTTGGACGAATCAACCTTCTTGGACATCTTGACATACTCAGCAACCACCGCAGCCACGGCCATGTCGATCCCACGCTTAAGTTCGTTGGGGTTCGCGCCGGCCGTGATGTTCTTGAGACCCTCCTGGAAGATCGCCTCGGCGTACACCGTCGCCGTCGTCGTCCCGTCGCCAGCATCCTTGCTCGTCTTGGAGGCAACCTCCTTGACGAGCTGCGCGCCCATGTTCTCAAGGGCGTCCTCGAGCTCGATCTCCTTGGCGACCGTTACGCCGTCCTTGGTAACCGTCGGCGCCCCAAACGATTTTTGGAGCACAACAACACGCCCCGATGGGCCCATCGTAACCTTCACCGCCCGGGCGAGCTTCTTCACCCCGGCAAGAATCTTCTCACGTGCGTCGGTATCAAACGAAATCTGCTTTGCGGCCATGGTCGGGTCCTTTTCTGTTAGAAATGTTATCTGTAAACTTGTTTTGCTTTACTAATCTGACTAGTCGAATCACCCCGGGACACGATGCAGGAAACAGGCACACCCCTGACTCGGCACAAGTGCGGCCCGGATGTGCCCGCCCGTGCGATCCTCTCTCGTCGCTCTTACCCTTCAATGATCGCAAGGATCTCATCCTCGCTCATCACCAGCAGGTCTTCACCTTCCAACTTCAACTCCGTGCCGGAGTAGCTGCTAAAGAGCACGCGCTGGCCCTTCTTGACAGTCAGCGGGATCAGGTCCCCCGTGTCGTGGTTGATCGTGCCAGTGCCGACCGCCTCGATCACGCCGGTCTTGGGCGTGTCCTTGGCCTTCTCGGGCAGGTAGATACCCGCCGCGGTCTTGCTCTCGGCGGTGTCGCGCTTGATCAAAATCTTGTCGTGCAGCGGGCGGAACGATGCGGTCGATTTCGTTGATGCGGTCTTGGCCATGTGTATCTCCGTGTTCTAAAAAGTGATAAACTAATCCCGTCGTCTGAACATCATCCCTGGGCACACGCCCGAGTTCTATCCCCCCGGCGTGCGTTCCTGCCCAGGCCATCGATCCTGATAGTGCCTCGCCAGCACGCGCTGCATCACCTGCAAAATCCGCTCAAGGTCCGCCGAGCCGCGGTCGAGCACCGCAAACGCGTTGCAACGCAACGCCGCCTGCATGTGCCGGTGCTCATCACGCACCCGCGCAGGCGTCTTGATCACCACCGTCGGCGGTGCCTGGTGCAAACGCGACAACAACTCCAGCACACGCGCCCCAGCCTCGTCCTGCCCATCCTCCTCCAACGGCAACGCCATGTCCACCACCGCAATATGCACCGGGATCGAACGGATCACATGCTCGGCACCACGCGCCGAAGTCGCCCGTATCGACGACACGCCCAGCGGCCCCAAAAGCCTCGGCAGCGTCTCCGCCCACGCATCAGGCCGCCAAGGTGCCGTCGACAACAACAGATTCAACCTCCCCCCAACCCGGAACGACGATGCACCCAACCCCTCCCCACCACCATGATCCCCACCCTGGTAATCGCCGCCCTGGTCCCCCCAAGGCTCGGGCGTTCGGTTTGGATGGCTAAACTGCATCGTACCAACATCCAAACAACTACAATGCCAGACCCCTAGGAACAGATGCTACTATGCATCCATGAATATCAATGCTATTTCGACGCAGATCGATTGTATTTCGACACAATACGGCATCGCTCCCTCTGAATCTTCCAAACCCACCCACCCCCCGGGTGTCAATCTGGCAGCATTGCTCCCCATGACCCGCCAATCGGGTATCCTAGGTATATGGTCGCCAGCCCCCATCGCGGGCAGATTTTCATCGCCGACCAAACAAAAACCTTTCGCCCCAAACACATCGGTATACTCCCAACATGCTCGAACTAGCACTGCTGATCACCTTCGCCATCATTCTACTAATTGCCCTGATCGCGCTTGGCTGGGCGTTCATCCAGCGTGGCGTCCTTCTCGGGCGCATCGCCGAGGCCGAGGGGGCTAGGCAGAGCGCAGACGAGGCCGCCCGGCAGAGCCACGCAAGCGAGATCGCTGCCCAACAGCGCTCGGCTGCGCTTGAAGCGGATCTGAAAACAGCCCTGGCCGAACTGCGTGAGATTTCCATCCAAGCCAGCTCACTTTCGACGCAGGTCGAGCATCTCGAAGCACGCCGGCGTGAGGACATCCAGGCCCTCGAACGCCAGCACGCCAGCGCACTGGCGCACGCCCACGCCCTCGCCGCCGAGAAGATCACCGCCGCCGAGCAGATCGCCGGCAAGACGCGCGAGGCCCTCACACTGGCCGAGGGACAGCTCAAGGCCGTCTTCAACTCACTGGCCGGCGACGCCCTGCGCGGGGCGACGCAGCAGTTCCTCGAGCAGGCCAAGAGCACCTTTGCCGAGCAGCGCGTCATCTCCCGCACCGACCTCGAGGGCAAGAGTGCCACATTCACCCAACTCGCCCACTCTATGGACAAACGCCTCCAAGAGGCCGGCGGCACGCTGGAAACGCTCCGTACCAACTTCGATAAGCAGCAGGCCACCATCACCGAGCGCCTGCGCAACGTGGAAGAGACCA
The DNA here is from genome assembly GCA_021299385.1 of Phycisphaeraceae bacterium. Lineage (GTDB taxonomy): Bacteria > Planctomycetota > Phycisphaerae > Phycisphaerales > UBA1924 > JAJTGZ01. The sequence goes on from JAJTGZ010000013.1 coordinate 35,945, forward strand.
GCGGCAAACTCCGCGACGAGACCGGCAAGCTCGTCAAGGCCCTCCGCGAGCCGCACGTCCGCGGCCGCTACGGCGAGATCCAACTCCGCCGCGTCGCCGAGCTCGCCGGCATGCGCAACTACTGCGACTTTGTCGAGCAAGACTCCCAGACCACCGCCGACGGGCAGGTCCTACGCCCCGACATGGTCATCAAACTCCCCAATGGACGCGAACTCGTTGTTGACGCAAAGGCCAACCTCAAGCCCTACATCGACGCGATGGAAGCCGGCACGCCCGAGGAGATTGAACGCCACCTCCAGCGCTTCGCCGACGGCGTAGCCGAGCAGGCCAAGCAACTCGCCGGCAAGGGGTACTGGGCCAACTACAAAGGCTCCCCCGAGTTCGTCCTGATGTTCCTGCCCGGCGACCAGTTCGTCGACGCCGCACTCGCCCGGCACGACAACCTCCTCGACCACGCCGCCGCCGGGCGCGTCATCATCGTCTCACCCAGTTCGCTCATCGCCATGCTCCGCGCCGTCGCCATCGGGTTCCAGGAGCAGCTGCTCAGCGAAAAGGCCCGCGAGATCGTCGGCATGGTCAGCGAACTGCGCAACCGCCTGGCCATCACCCTCGCGCATGTCGCCGGCGTGGGCGAAAAACTCCAGGCCGCGATGAACGGGTATAACGAGTTCGTCGGCTCCTACGAACGGCGTGTGCTGCCACAGATGCAACGCATCGACCGCGCGGGCATCCAATCCATCAAACCACTCCCCGAGATCAAGCCACTTGACGCTACCGCACGCGGCAGCGCGGCCATCGGGCTCTTCAGCCCGAGCGAGACGCCCGATACGGCCGCACCAAATACACTGGCCCTGCCCGCCGACGCCGAGCCTTCACCCTGACCGGCCATCTACCGGGGCATCCACTCGGCGCAGACCACTCTGATCTGCTCGGCCCCGATCATCCTGCCCGCGCCCCTACCCTGTGCATTCACAAAGGATGATCCATGTCCCAACTCCCCCCCGCTGCCGCTCCCGTATCCTCCACACCCGCGCCAAGCCCCACCCCCGCACCCGCCCCCGGCGCGCCCAAGCCGACGATCTCGTTTGAGGACTTCGCCAAACTCGACCTGCGAGTCGCCCGCATCCTCACCGCCGAGCCGCACCCGCACCCGAAGGTCGACCGCCTCTGGAAGTTGACCGTCGACGACGGCTCGGGGCACCCCCGCACGCTCTGCGCTGGGATCAGGGAGCACTACCAGGCCGAGCAACTCCTCGGCCGGCTCATCATCATCGTCGCCAACCTCGCCCCCAAAGACATCCGCGGCGTCGAATCCCGCGGCATGCTCCTGGCCGCCAGCAACACCCCCAAGCAAACCCCAGGCGACCCCGCAACCACCACCCCCGCCACCCCCCGCCGAGTCATCCTCCTCCGCCCCGATGCCGACATCGAGCCAGGCTCGATCGTTTCTTGAGCGATAGTTTTTGATTCCGATTGCACAAGCGCAGAACCGGTGATACGGGCGCACACCGGTGGCACGACGCACACCGATGGCACGACGCACACCGGTGGCACGACGCACACCGGTGGCACGACGCACACCGGTGGCACGACGCACACCGGTGGCACGGGCTTCCAGCCCGTGCATCTAACTTCTCCGTCAGACACTCTCACCGCGCTCCAAACCCCCGCACCCCACCCCACATGCTCGAACCAAAAACCCTCCAATCCCGCTTCAACACCGCCGTGCACTACGCCGAGTACGTCGCCTTAGCCAAGCCGAACGAGCGAGCGGGCTGGGATTCCTTCGCCGCCCGCGTGCATCTCACGCCGGCGCAGGTCGCGTTGGCCAAGTCCTTCGCCCGCCGCATCAACGTCCTGGTCATCTCGGGCACCTGGTGCGGCGACTGCGTCCAGCAGTGCCCAATCCTCGCCGCCATCGCAGCCACGCACCCCGCAAACGCCTCAGACCCCCACGCCCCCGGCATCGACCTGCGCTTCATCGAGCGCGACGCCCACCTGGACTTCGCCGACCACTTCCAAATCTGCGGCGGCCGCCGCGTCCCCGTCGCGATCTTCATGAACGAAGACTTCGACTTCGTCAGCCTCCTGGGCGACAAAACCCTCGCCCGCCTCCGCCGCCAGGCCGCCACGGCCCTCGGCGCCAACTGTCCACTGCCCGGCGCGCCGGTCCCAACCGACGAAGTCGCCGCGGTAACCACCTGCTGGCTCGACGAGTTCGAACGCGTCGCCCTGCTCCTGCGCCTCTCGGCCAAACTCCGCCAACGGCACGGGGATTGACAAGATGCACCCGGCACCCAGCCGCCGGTGGCCATCAGATTTGCCCGCCCGCCCGTGCGCTCGGCGTACACATCCACGCCGGTTGATTGTTACGACTGGATGGGCGCTGAGGCCGCCTGAGGCTTGACCACGATAACGGCCCCGCTCAACCCCTGGCTCGGAGCGGTCGCGGGCTCGCCGTGGTCAGGCCCGCGTTCGGTCAGGAATCGCCAACGGATACGGGCCGCATCGCGCAGCATCCGCAGGCCGTCGAGCACGGGGTTGACCGTGCCCCCGCCCTTGTGCTCCCACGCGATGCCGACCTCCGCGATCGGGCCCATGCGCGACGCGATGAGCAGGTGCTCGAGGTCGAACGCGAACCCGTCCTCGCGGCCCAGTCTGACAACCGCCCGCGCCACATCGGCCCGGTAGAGCTTGAACCCGCACTGCGTGTCGTGCAGCAAGTTGAGCCTGAGCACCCCCAGGGCAAGCCGGAAGATGCGGCCAAAGAACCGCCGGGATGCCCGCGAGGTTACCCTCGCGTCGCTGGCGTTCCGCGAGCCGCAGACCATCGCGGGCCTGTGCGGCGTCAAGGGCCACAGCCGGGCGACCTCGCGCACACGGGCGGCGTTGTCCGCGTCCATCATGAGCACCCACTGACCGGCCGCCGCGGCGAGCCCTGTCCGTACCGCCGCCCCCTTGCCACGATTGACCGCGTGCCGGACGAGCACAACCCGCCCGAGGTTGCCCGCCGCACCCTGAGGGATTTCCGAAAGCCATGGCTGCACCACAGCCGCCGTCGCATCGGGCGAGCCGTCGTCGACAAGAATGATCTCCGACAGATACGCACCAGCCGCCAGAGTGGCGACCAGATCGTCTAACGTCTCTCCAACCCGGGCGGCTTCCTTGTACATCGGAACCACCACCGAGAGCACCACCCCCACCCCCGCCCGTTCCAGGGTCGGTCCACTCGGTGCCAGAGGTGTGCGTCGGAAGTCCATATAAGGGCTGATCGTAGGATATCCCACCCCGCTCGCGGCGGTTAGCAGTGTTGGCAGGGGCGCGACTTGGGCAGATCGCCAGCCAACCGATCAATAAAGGCTCGCGACAATCGCGTCACGAAACACCTGAAAGCTCTCGGACCGATTTCGGTTTGGGTCCATGTGCTCTGCTCTATCGCGCGCCGCTTGTATCTTTGCAAGTCCCCCGCAATGGTGGCCCGCGCATTGGAGCACGCGTTCGAGGGCCTCCCATGTTCCTCCCTTGATCGCACCGGAGTCTCGGTATTTCGCCTTCTGTGCAAGTGTGGGTGCCACGCCGGGATACGCGGCGACAATCGCATCGACGTCGCCAAAGCAACAGGATTCCAAATCCTCAATAAGAATTCGTTTGATAACCACGAACTCACCCCTCGGGTTTGGCTTGCTCAGAGTCTATAGAGCCTATCCCAGAACCTGCCAGATGAGCATCATCGAGCAGTTGAGGTGAAGGAAGCCTTGGAAGAGCATGCTGGACTTTCACAGCGGATGCACAGTCGGCAGTAGTTCTGGAGCCAACCAGCCGTCCCGCGTAGCGCATGATCGCCTCAAACACACCGGCTCTGACCCAACTGGTGAGCCATCGGTGAACGGCGCTCTTGGAGCCGAATCGACGCCACAACTCCTTGCACTTGGCCCCGTAATCCATAATCTAGATGCTGCCGCGCAACGCATCGCATCTGCACATCGCCGGTCGCCCACCCTTGGCGCTCACCGGCGCGTGGGCACACGCTGGCGCAACCGGTCCAACTGTTCATCCGTCAATCGCATCGCCATGCGACTCTGTTCTCGCCACACCCACCATCGGTTACGCGGTTTTGGGATAAGATCTTAAGTCCGTATCCCCCCCGGCATACCCGATCGGGTCCGCCTGCAACCACCGCGTGTCGAACGGGTCATACACCCGGTGCCGAACGTGATAGACCTTCAGCCACGGCCGGCACTATAACTTAACTGCTCGCGCCCATTCCCGCCGGTGGTCATCAACTCCTGCCACGCCGGCATGAAGTAAATCTTCATGTCCACGACGTCAACCCGCCCATCCTGGTTGATATCCCCACGCGGCACCAGCTGCGACGGTTTCTGCCTGAACTTCAGCACCGCTGACCTCATCGCGCGGTAGTCGGTGTCGTCCACCAACCCATCCATATTAATATCCGCCGCGGCGTACACCGTCGGTATCCCCCACACGCTGTACCGATACCGCTCGACCACGATCGGACGCTCGCCATCGCCGCTGCCCGTGTACGTCGGGTCCACACCCTTGATCGGCGCACGCAGCACCGTCGTTACATCGCCACGCATGTTCTGAATATAATATA
>JAJTGZ010000071.1 GCA_021299385.1 Phycisphaeraceae bacterium
AAGATGTGCGGGCTGAGCTCCGAGGACATCGTCAAGCAAGTCATGGCCGCGCTGCAAGTGGCCTGATGAGTCCTCTCCAGAACCTCTCCCCCAAAACATCCTGGCAGGCAGGGGCAGCGGTGCGGTTCGGCCACACCAAAAAACGCCCCATCGAACGAAGTGGTCCGCGCACGGCCCTGCGGTCGGCCCATGAACGCGCAGGAAACCCGGCATTTAGTAACCCACATCCCACTCCCACACCCACACCCACACCCCCACCCACACCAAAGCCCCCTTCTCATCCAACCTGCCGACCTTCCTCCTCTGAGCAAGTTCCCCCTCTGGGTCCTCCGGGCCTATGCAGTAACTTTCTCTTCTCTGTATTTCTTCTTCGTCTCCCAGTCCTCTGAGTAAATCCCTCACTCCCCGGCGGCCCGCACCAGCCACATCCGCAGCCTTGCTGCCCAGTGGGCAAAGACGAGCCTCGCGTCGTACCACTGGTCCCCCGCCGGCCGCCTCGATCGCCGCCGCCAGCCGCTCGCGCGTTACACTGTCAACGATCTCGACCTCCATCGCCGCACCCCCGACGCTGGTCGCCCCCTGACCCCTCCTGGACCGCGCCACCTTTGTGATCGCCCCACGGATCGTCGCCACCCCAGGCCCAGGCTCATCGACGAGCACCACCGCCGGCCCCAACTCCTCCAGCACCGCGTCGCGCAGGTCCGTCGACAACTGCTCGGCCGTCGCGACATCAATCTCCAACCCACGCACCGAAGTCAACGGCACCACCACCACCGCGTCAACATAAAACCTCGAATACTCCCGCAACCTCGGCGACTGCCAGAACAATGTCCCCGGGTGGTACGGGCTCGGCCCCAACTTGCTCGTATCCCCCATCCACCCGCTCGGCACCGGCACCGAGAGCGCCGCCGACGCATCGGTACCCTTCCCCCCCGGCGCACACCCCACCGCCAACAGCACACCCGCCACGCACGCCACCAACCCACCCAACGCCCGTTGCACGCTTGTCATGCCGGGAATGTAGCGTCAACGCCCGCTCGATGCTGACAACCCCACAGCCCCCGCAACCCTTACCCGCGACCAGCCTGAGCGTTGACCGCGTCCAGCGAGCGCTGATAAATCATCTCCTGCAACTTGCTGTCAAACTCAAACCCCAACCGCGCAGGATCAACCCTGCCACCCACATGCTGCTGCACGGCCTTCAGGATCACATTGAAAAAACTCGACGGCACCCCACGCACACCCCGGACCGACACCGTTACAGACCCCCCCGAATCCAAACCACGCAAAACCGCCCCGGCGACCACCTCAGCCGTTTCAGTCACTGGCCTGCTCGGGTCCAAGTGGTCCAGCGTGTTGATCGTTGTCCGAACCATTGTCAGTGTTCCACCGGGATACTCAAAAACACGGCCGTTCCAGGGAAAAAAACGGCATCAAGAGACACTGATCGTAGCACTCTGACCTCTGGTTCGGGATGTGCCGGATAGCTCTGTGCTAGCCAGTCTCTTGATACATATGCGATCCGGCCCTTGGTATTTGCGATGATCCTGAACAGGTTGCTCACCCCTAGCCCCTGGTTGTTCACCCTGGACTTCGCGCTGTAGTTCCCCTCGATAATCCGCTCGAGCGCAGCCCCGATCGTCGTTACCTCCGGGTACTTCGTCCGCAGCGATGCCAGCACGCCACGCCCGGCATCCACAATCGCCAGCCGGACCTCCGGCTTGGGATTGCTAGTCCCTCGACCAGACATGTACCTCGCGCACAGAAGCCCCCCGATCGGTGACTCGGCATGGTCCACCACGTTCTGCACAACCTCGTGCACGCAGGTCCGCAGGTTTCCCTCGTCGTCAAGAGATAGTTCGCCGTGCCGGGTAATCAGATCGACAACCCGGTTGGGCCGGTCCCAGCTCGACTCGGTGAACCGCTCCAGAGCGATTGCATCTCCGACACCGACCTGCCCGCCCCCTCCCTTCCCAACAAGACCGGCCAAACCGCTATTAACGCAGTACTGATCCAACTCCTTAGGTGCTGTCGGCAACACCACGCGCGGCTCTTGATGCAGCAGTTCACCCCGCAGGTACATTGCCGCGATCACACCCACCGCCCACGGCCCGAGGTACCGCACCTTCGATAGCGATAACTGCCACTTCTGGTTCTCCTTGGCCAACGCGATCGGCCCGAGCAGACCGATCAACCTCTCGATCTCCCGGGCATCGTCGTCAAAGTTCCCGCTGGCCACCACGCGCATCAAGGCTCTCCTGATCCAACCCCAACCCTCACCCCCTACTCAACCCCTCCCGCTTAATCATCAAATCCAGCGTCCGGCACACATGGTCCACCTCACGCTCACTCATGTCATTGAAAAACGGCAACGCAATCGTCCGGCTGCTCACCGCCTCGGCAATCGGATAGTCCCCCACCTTGTACCCAAACAACCGGCGGTAAAACGGCTGCAGATGAATACACGGGAAATAGTCCCGAGACCCCACCTCGTGCCGCTGTAAACCCGCGATGATCCGGTCCCGCTCCGCCGCCGTGTACCCCGTCGTCAAACGCACCACAAACACAAACCAACTCATCACCGACTCCGGCTCCAGCGTCGGCAAAATCACGTCCGGGTGCCCCGCCAGGTGCCGGGTGTACATCTCCGACACACGCTGGCGCTTCTCGATGATCTCATCAAGCCGCCGCATCTGCACAACCCCCAGCGCGGCATTGATCTCACTCATCCGAAAGTTGTACCCCAGACGCTCGTGCTGCAACCAGTTCACGCTCCCCGCCGACGCCACCTCACCCGTCGGCCTCCCCTGGCTCCGCAGACTCCGGCACAACTCCGCCAGCCGTTTATCACTCGTAACGATCATCCCACCCTCACCCGTGGTGATCTGCTTGTTGGGATAGAACCCAAACACCCCGATCCGCCCAAACCCCCCGCACGCACGCCCACGCAGCGCGCACCCCAAGGCCTCGCAGCAGTCCTCCACCAGCGGAATCTCGTGCTTCCGCGCGATCTGCACATAGGCGTCAAAGTGTGCCGGGTTCCCAAACGTCTCCACCGCAATGATCGCCCGCGTCCTCGGCGTGATCGCTCGCTCTACCAACGCCGGGTCCATGTTCAGCGTCTTGGGACATATATCCACAAACACCGGCGTCGCCCCCACCATCAAAATCGGGTTGGCGCTGGCAATAAAACTAAACGGCGTCGTAACCACCTCATCCCCAGGCCCGATCCCCAGCGCCAGCAACGCCATGTGCAGACCCGCCGTCCCACTCGAACAGCCGACGCCATAGTCGTTGCCCGTCCGTGCCGCGATCTGCTTCTCAAACTGCTCCAGCACCGGCCCGATCGACAGCCGGCCACTCCGCAGCACCGCCGACACCGCCTCGATCTCCGCCTCGGTAATGTCCGGGCGCGACAGCGGAATCTCGTTGGAGCCTGACGACGCGTGCTGGTTCGACATAGACCAACGTTATCGGCCCGAATCATCCCACGCCTGAGCCTCACCCAGAACCCGCGCCAGAACCACCCGGTCCTGCCCCCACCCACGCAGTGCCAGCCACGCCCCACGCGCCCGCAAAGCCCTCGGCAGCCCCGCTCCCTCAGGCCCCAGCGCCAGTGCCGTCAGTGCCTCGCGCAACTCCACCTCCCCCCCGGGCTTCCCCCGCGCCACCACCAGGTCCGCCAGTGCCGCACACCGCGCATCGGGCCACTTGCCCGCAGGCTTGGCCCCGCGCCCGATCCCCTGGACCAACCCCGCCACGCCACTTGCATCACCGCCAGCAATCCCGCGCAGCAACCCCTCGAGCACCACCCCGCAGGCCCACCCATCACCCTTCCCGAGCGCACCCTCCAGCGTCGAGCCTATTTGGGCCAGGTCCTCCTTGGCCAGTTCCTGCACCGCCCTGATGGCCGGCGCTTCCACCGCCGCACGCCCGGCCGCGCCCAGCCCGAGCGCCCCATCGAGCACCGCCAGCCGGATCGCCACCGCATCCTCCCAGTGCCGAACCTTCGCCACACGCAGCGCCCATTCCAGCGTCCACGCATCGGGGTAGCCGCGTGCCAGCGCTGCGATCTGCGCACCGCCGCTCCCATCGCCGCGCGAAACCGACCACAACGCCCGCCCCATCGCCGACAACAACGCATCTTTCGCCCGGCTCAGCGCCCAGGGCACCTCCTTGGGCATCATCTCCCCAACGACCAACCCCGCCTCCAGCAGCCCCCGTGCAAAGGCCACCTGCTCGGTCTTCCCGTCCAGCTCGTTGAGCCGGGCCACCACCATCTCCGCCACACCCGGGTCCTTGGGCGCGGCCATCAGCAGCCCCACAAGCACCTCGTCGGCTAGCGCCGCATCCTTGTGCACCAGCTCCCCGTGCAGCATGAGCAGCAGACCCGAACCCGCCGTGACCCGGTTGACACCCAGCACGCGGGCCACATGCCGAACTCCCCCACTCGGCCCCGCCAGCAGCGCACCGGCCCGCGTCCGCAGCACCCGCTCGGCTGACGCATCCCCAACGCTCTGCTTGAGCACCGCCGCCGACAATATCGCCAGCACCGCGTCGGCATGATCCAGCAGCCCCCGCAACGGCTCAGCATCGACGGCCAGACCTTCCCCCGCCAACTTCGCCGACAACTCCACCAGCACCCCCACCGGCAGGTCCGTCCACGCGCACACCTCCCCGATCGCATCCTCATCAAGCATGCCCGCCGAGGCTGCCTCCAGCACCACCTCACCGCGGCGCACCGCATCAGGTATCTGCCGAACGATCAACAGGTCCACACCACGCCCAGGCTCTAGGTCGCTCAGCGCCCAGACCCCGGTAACCTCCTGCGCCGTCGCCGATTGATCGATCGCCGAGTGCACAAAGAACGGCACCAACGCCGGGTCGTGCAACTGCCGAAGCCCGTCATACACACCCGCACGCTCGACGGGCGTCCCCCCCCTCAACCCCTCCTCAAGCACCCCGGTCAACCGCCTCGTCAACGCACGCTCGGCAGCCGGATCACCCCCCACCTGCGCACGCCCCACCACCCCCGCCACGCACACAACGAAAACCAGCAAACCCCGGCAGACGCGCGTCATCACCCATCCTATGTACACCCGGTGGGGCGGGCGTTTACAGGTGGGGCATGCCTCGAAGGTGGGGCATGCCTCGAAGGTGGGGCGGGCTTCGAAGGTGGGGCGGGCTTCGAAGGTGGGGCGGGCTTCCAGCCCGCCCATCTAAGGCCCCCAGATCACCCTCACCCAACCCCCTGCGCCGCCGCTACACCCACCTCTTCCTTATCATTGACCCGCTCGATCTGCGCCCCCAGCGACCGCAGCCGATCTTCCATGCGCTCATACCCCCGGTCCAGGTGATAGACGCGGTTGACGATCGTCGTTCCCTCCGCCGCCAGCCCTGCCAGCACCAGGCACGCGCTCGCCCGCAGGTCGCTGGCCATCACCGGCGCACCGACGAGCCGGCGGACCCCCGAGACGATCACCGTCGGCCCCTGCCGGAAGATGCTCGCCCCCATCCGCGTCAGTTCCGCAACGTGCAAGAAGCGCTCGGTGAATATCCGCTCGGTGATCACGCTGTTCCCGTCCGCCAGCGTCAGGCTTGCCAGCAGCTGCGCCTGCAGGTCTGTCGGGAACCCCGGGTGTGGCTGCGTCGTCACCTCGATGGGCTGGATTCCCCGCGTTCCCGCACCCTGCACCCGGCAGAGCGTCCGCATCGGGTCCATCTGCTCATCAACCGTGAACTTTGCGCCCGCGTGCTGCAACCGATCGATGTGCGCCATGAGCGCGTCGGCCGGGCAGTTGTCCAGCGTGATGTCCCCGTTGGTCATCAGTGCCGCGCACATGTAGGTGCCCGCCTCGATCCGGTCGGGTATCACCCGGTGGTCCACGCCGTTGAGCCGAGCCACGCCCTGAATCGTAACCCTCGGCGACCCGGCGCCCGCGATATTCGCCCCCATCTTCGTGAGCATGTCGGCCAGGTCGACAATCTCGGGCTCGCAGGCGGCACACTCGATGACCGTCGTGCCCTCGGCCAGCACCGCCGCGCACATCACGTTGGCCGTCCCCAGCACGGTGCTCCCGAACGGCCCGCCCAAAAAGATGCGTGCCCCGCGCAGCCGGCCTGCCTTCCCGTTGGCCTTGGGCGTGCGGGCGGTGATGTCCCCTGAGTCCAGCGTGATATCCGCACCGAGTGCCGAGAGCCCGCGCAGGTGCAAGTCCACCGGGCGCTCCCCGATGGCGCACCCGCCGGGGAGGCTGATGCGTGCGCTGCCACGCTTGGCCAGCATCGGCCCGAGCGTGCAGATGCTCGCGCGCATCGTCCGCACGATCTCGTACCTTGCGTGGCTGATGGTCGGGTCGGTAACCTGTATCCGCACCACGCCCCCCGCCGCGTCGGCGCTCTCGGCCGGGGTGTAGTCCACCTTGCAGCCCAGTTCCGTCAGCAGCTTGAACATCCCCCGGATATCCGCAAGGTCCGGCACGTCGCGCAGCACCACCGGCCCGTCGGTGAGCAGGGCCGCGGCCAGCAGGGGCAACGCCGCGTTCTTGGACCCCTTGACCGTCAAACGACCTGCCAAACGGGTCCCGCCGCGAATATCAAAGCGATCCATCGCACACCTTTCTAATGAGGTTCACGCCGCCGGGGCAAACCACCCGCACGCCGCGGTAGATTATCGGCCACCACCGACAGCCACCGGCCACCGGCACACCCTATCTCGGCTGGCGAACCCGTTGGTCCGCAAAACCAGCCCGGCAATCTGCACCACCGCCAGCACACACCCACCCCCACCCCCACAGGTCGCACACACCACCATCTTCTCGGGCCTCTTTCGGACCACTCTCGGGTTTCGGCCTTGCAATGCCAAGGAACATATCTGATGGTTGCTCTGCCCGCACGTACGCGTGCAGCCGGGCCACCTCCGCCCCACTGCGCGCCACCAAGGAGCACCCCATGTGTATGGCCAACCCCTACTCTGCAACCCTCACCGTTACCCTCCTGGCCGGCCTGGCCTGCACGGGCATGGGCACAGGCCCCGCCACACCCACTGCCGACCCCTTCGCCTACCTCAGCAGCACCATCACGCTCAACGCCACCATCCGCGACTTTCAATCCGCCACTCAGCCAGGTGGGCACCCCGACTTTGAGTCCTATGGCAACAGCAACATCACCACCGAACTGGTCCAGGAGACCCTCGGTGCCGACGGCCTGCCCGAGTTCCGCGGCAGGACGGGCAAGCTCATCTCCCGTAACTTCACCGACAGCGCAGGCCGCGCGATCAACCCCAAGCACCTGGGCCTGGCCAAGGTCGTCCGGGTCGAGCCTCCCGTCGGCAGCCCCCCCAACACGCCGCCCACCTACAGCACCGTCGCGGCCAGCGACACCGCTGGCGTGCTGACGACAACGAGCAACCAGCTGACCAGTGCCGCACGCTTTGCGCAGTGGTACACCGACGTGCCGGGCGTGAACCTCTCCAAGATCATCCCCCTGGTCTTCCAGCGTACGCCCAACACCAACCGCTACGTCTTTGACTCGGCGACGCAGGAGCCTTGGAAGTCCGCCGGCGGGTTCTTCCCGATCAACGGGGACCTTTTTGGTAACTCCTCGGGCAGCCGTAACTTCGGCTTTACCTCGCAGATCGAGACCGTCTTTACCTACGAAAAGGGCAAAGGCCAGGTCTTTACCTTCTCGGGCGACGACGACGTGTGGGTCTTCATCGGCGGTCGCTTGGTGCTGGACCTAGGGGGCCTGCACCCGCGCCAGCAGCAGACCGTCGAGATCGACAGGCTCGACGCCTCGATCACCGGCGGGTTCCTGCATGACGGGGTCGAATACTCCCTGAAGGTCTTCCACGCCGAGCGGCACACCAACGAGAGCAACTTCCGCATCGAGACGACCATCGTGCTCAAACGCGCCGAGTTGCCGCAGGCCAACGCGCTCTTTGACTAAATGATCCTGAGTTCTAAAGAGAACACCAACCCCCGCGCTCTGCGCGGGGGTTTTTTCGTACGACCCCCACGGCGACGTTTACAGCCCGGCTGGGGCGTTTGAGCCTCGGGTGGACCTATGGGTCGTCGGCGACGTGCCGTAGCCTCCTGGGGCAAATGCCGGTTTTGGTCGCAAGTTTTGGGGGATTGGCGCGCAACTTTGCGGCCCTCGGCAAGATTCTTGCATCCGCCCGGATGGTCTCTTTAGCGCCCGCGCCCTGTCCAGACGCCATCGCGCCAGCCGCCGGGCCAGGCGTTGCCGCGGAAGTATGAACCGGGGTTCCAGCCGAACCTGGAGGAGGAGAAGGTTACAGGCTGCGAGCCGAAGGAGGTCTGCACGGGAATCGAGATGGTGCGGAACTGGTCGAGGGATGGTTGCTGGCTCTGAGGCCATTGGGTGGTGGCCAGCAGTGGTTCCGGTGCGCCGGCGACGTTGAGCGCGGCGTCTCGTCGGGCAAACTCCGGAAGGTACTCCGCACCACCAAGGGAGGAGTTGAAACGCTCGACCTCGGGCCTGTCAAAGAGCATGCCCGTGCGAGGCCCACCCTGCCCGCCCATCGGGGGGACGGGGACGGAAGAGATGGAAGACGTGGTGCAGCCACACATCACCGCCGCGATGCCCGTGGCGAGCAGGACGAGTGCTTGGCGAGGCCTGTTGGTCTGTGTGTGGTTCTTGGCTGGCATCTCTGACTTCCTACGAGGAGTATGCCACCACTTGTGCGGCGCACAAGGAGAATCGTTGCAACAGGGCGTGCAAGGTCAGTTTATGACGGGGCGGGGGGTGTTCTCGGGCAGACCGATCGCCCCTCGTTAGGGTGCGGCGTACTCGGAGCAGCCGCGCAGGAAGGCCCGCCCGCGGAGTGTGGTGCTCGTGCCGGCGCGGGTGAGGGTGATGGTAACAACCAGTTGCCTCGGGAGTGTGAGGTTGACAGGCGCGGCCAGGAGTGCGTTGCTGGCATCGCGGGCTTCGAGCGTCATGGCCGAGACGTTGCGGAGGAGGATGGGTGTGGAAGCGAGCGCGTCGCCGGCTTCGACATCGCGGAGGATGAGGTTGGTGCCGGTCAGTTGCAGGAGGCTGCCGGCGTCGAAGCTGAGGCTGGTTGCGGTCATGGCGTCGATGTCGGCCTGGGGTGGTGTGGTGCTCGGTCGTGTGGAGATTTGGGCGAGGCGGTTGATGATGCGGTCCATCGCGCCGCTGCCCTCGGCGGCGAGTTGGGCGCGGGTGTTGGCCTGGTTGCTGGTGCGTGCGGCCTGCTGGATGATCGAGGCCATGGCCGAGCCGAGGATGCCGACGATCGCCACGGTGCAGAGCAGCTCGATGAGCGTGAAGCCGGGGCGGGCGAGGGGGCGCGGGTTGTGGCGGCGGGGAGGCATGGGGAGTGGTGAGTGATGAGCGATGAGCGATGAGAGGGGAGAGACGAGTTGTGAGCGATGGGTGTGACTAGATTTTTTAGTAGTCGGTTACGACGGTGCTGAGCGTGCTGGTGCGGGTGCCGGCGGTGGGGTCTATCCAGGTGACCGTTACGGTAACGGTTTTGTACCCTGTGCCCGGGGTCGTCAGGTCGGCGGTGGTTTCGGTGATGGTGGTGTTGCGGGTGAAGTTGGGGTAGCCGGCGACGGGGGCCTCGGCGGGGTAGTTGGCGGTCGTCAGGTAGGTGTACCCGCGCGTGGTGCTGTGGCGGTCGGCGGTGATGGACTCGAGTCTTTCACTCAGCAGCCAGCGTGCGGTTATGGCTTGCGTGGCCGTCGCTCGGCGGAGGGTTGATTGCCCGATGGCCAGGAGCATGAGCGGCGCGGCGACGCTGATGAGCACGATCGCCGCGAGGGTGTCGATGAGGCTGAAGGCGCGGCGGCGCGGTCGTTGGTGCGCGCTCATGGGACGACCTCCGCCCAGGCCAGGCCCGTGCGTGGCGCGACGCGGACGCGCCAGGTGGAGGTCGGGCCGGTGATGGTGACGATGCCGTCGGCATCGGTCAGGACGTTGCCGGTGGGGAGGATCGGGCGGCCACGGTTGTCAAAGCCGATCTCGGCGTAGTTGACGCTGGCATCGGTGAAGGCCGCGCTGGTGAGTGTGGCGTCGGCGGAGTAGCGGTGCTCGTGCATGCCCGTGCCGGCGATGTCGGGGATGGGCGTGGCGAGCGCGCGGCCGGGGGTGGTGAGGCTCTCGCGCAGCATGGACATGCGCTGTGTGGAGGCGTTGAAGACGACCCAGGTGCGCACGCCGGATTGGGTGGCCAGCTCGCGTGCGAAGAGGATGGACTCGGCGGTCTGGCGTGCGGCCGAGGGGGTGCTGGCGCCGGTGGCCGAGCGCATCAGGGGGGCGATCGAGGCGGAGAGCAGTGCCAAGACGACGAGCACGGCGAGAAGCTCGATCAAGGTAAAAGCCCGGCGGGGGCGTGCGCACGCGGGGTGGAAGGGGGGCGGGGGCATTGGGTGGGAGAGCGACGAGCGATGAGTGGTGAGCGACGAGTAGAGGCAGGGTGTGTGAGCGGGTTGGAGATGATGGGGTGGTGTGGATATCGGTCTGTGGTTGGGGGTGGTTGAGGGTGGGTGTGGGATAACCGGGTTGGGGACCTGGCGGCGGATAGAGTTGAGGTGCCGTCCCGGTAGCTCAGTTGGATAGAGCGGCGGTTTCCTAAACCGCAGGTCGTTGGTTCGAATCCAATCCGGGGCATTGAGTTGGGGGGTGGGGAAATCAAGGTCGTTTGAACGTTGCTGTCGGTCACTTTGCACGCTCCAAGGGCGGGCGCAAGCAAGATGAAGGCGGAGCAA
>JAJTGZ010000014.1 GCA_021299385.1 Phycisphaeraceae bacterium
TCCTCCTCGGCGACACACCCGCCAGCATCACCGGCCTCTCAGCAACCACCACCGCGAACACCGATAGCCCACCCGGCACCTACCCCATCACGCCCGTCGGCGGCTCCAACCCCAACTACAACATCACACTCCAGCCCGGCCAGCTGGTCATCACACAATCAGGCACCGCCATCCCCGACTTCTTCCGCCAGTTCGTGCGACCGCCAAAGCGCGAAGACCTCCTCCGCGAGGCAAAGCCCGAGGACGTTCTCAAGGGCTGGACCTTCCAAGAATACCGCGCCGACCGCGACCTCCTCGAACCCATCGCAGAAGCCGAATCAGAAACACCGTAACACAACGACAAACACACCACCGACGCCGGGTCCAGAGGCCCGCCACCCCCCCCCCGAATATGGAAAAGAAAACCCAACCACAACCCGGCTATGCTCGGCCCATGCTCAGGACATTATCGGCCCCCTTCGCTTTCATACCCGTCCTCTTGCTCACCTCTGCCCTGCACGCACAGGACATGAATCTCACCGGCCCGCGCGTCCCCGAGCCTTCCCCACCGGCCACCATACCCCAGCCCACCCCGGCCCCCTCCGGCCAGGCGACCGAACTCGTCCTCCCTTCACTCAAAGGGTTGATCCTCGTCAACTCCCAGGAACGTGTCAACACACCACCCGACACCTCGCTGGCCGTCACCAACGCCGTGCCCTTCCTGCAGGACCGACCAGCCCTCCTCGGCGACCTCCTCAAACGCGTCGGCCAGCCCCTCACAACCGCCGACCTCGAGCAGATCGTCAACCGCATCATCGCCGAGTGCCGCGCCATGGGCAGGCCCGTTGTCGATGTCTTCATCCCCGAGCAGGACGTAACCGAGGGCTTTGTCCGCATCGTCGTCATCGAGGGCATCCTCGGTGCCGTGCGCGTCGAGGGGGCCAAGCACACCGACACCGAATGGCTCATCGCGCAAGTCCAGCAAAAGCCCGGCGAGCCCATCCGCACACAGCCCCTCCTCGAAGACCTCGACTGGATGAACCAGAACCCCTTCCGCGACGTGCAACTCGCCTTCCAGAAGGGCACACTCCCGCAGACCACCGACATCGTCCTCCGCGTTAACGACTCGGCACCCTTCCGCATCTACGGCGGCTACGAGAACACCGGCACCATCGCCACAGGCAAAGACCGCCTCCTCGCCGGCTTTAACGTCGGCCGCCTCCTCGGCGCAACCGACCAGCTCAACTACCAGTTCACCAGCTCCCCCACCATCAGCCAGTTCCAGGCCCACGGCGCCAGCTACGTCGCCCCGCTCCCCTGGCGCGACATCCTCACCATCTCGGGCACCTGGTCCACCTCCAGGCCCGTCAACAGCGACCCCCTCCTCACCAGCCAGGGCACCAGCTGGGAAGTCAGCGGCAACTACCAGATCCCCCTCCCCCCCACACAAGACCTCCGCCACAACCTCCAGTTTGGCGCCAACTTCAAACGCAGCGACAACGACCTGGAGTTCGGCGGCACCAGTATCTTCAGCGACTACACCGACATCGTCCAGTTCTCCGCCGCCTACAACGCCCAACTCATCGACCCCCTCGGACGCACCTCCGCCAACGCCACACTCGTCCTGAGCCCAGGCGACCTCGGCGCAAACAACGACAACGATAAATTCCGGGCCGTCCGCGCAGACGCCAGCGCCAAGTACGTCTACCTCCGCGCGGCCATCGACCGCCAAACCATCCTCCCCAAAGAACTCCAACTCGTCACACGCCTCACCGGCCAGTTCTCCGACAGCCCACTCCTGGCCAGCGAGCAGCTCAGCGTCGGCGGCGCCGATACCGTCCGCGGCTATCCCGCCCAGATCGTCAACGGCGACAGCGGCCTCATCTTCACCAACGAACTCCGCTCACCACCGCTCCAACTGCTCAACCTCGAAGGCGGACAGGGCGTCAAGGACGCACTCGTCTTCTTCGCCTTCCTCGACGTTGGCGTCGTCAACAACCGCGGCAGAGACACCGTCTCCAACGCCACACTCATCGGCGCAGGGCCGGGCGTCCGCTACAACATCGGCCCCTACCTGACCATGCAGTACAGCTACGGCTTTGCCGTCTCCAACCACAACGTAACCACAGGCAACGGCGAATCCCACATCTCCATCACCGCCAGCTTCACCTGGTAACAAACCCGAAGGTGTCTAGCCTTGAACCCCTCCCCCAAAACGTTCTGGCGGGGAGGGGCAGGGGTGGGGTTCCGTACGTTCAACTTCTTCCGCATCCCCCTTAAACCCAACACCTAAAACCTAACACCTCTCACCCGCCCCCCTGCACCAACCCCTTCAACCGCCGCAACGCATCAAACGCCTCCAGCGGCGACAGCGACTCCAACTCCACCTCCCCCAGCGCATCCACCGCCGGGTGCGGCACGACCTCCGCAAACAAACCCATCTGCCCACCACCGGCGCGCTCCGCACCGCTCCCCTTCGCGCTGCCACGCACCTGCACGCCCAACCCGCCACCATCAGGCCCCGCGGCAGGCCCACCACCACCGGTCAAGGCCGAGTGGTCTACCGACAGCTGCTCCAATATCTCCTTCGCCCGCGCGATCGTCCCGCCCGGCAAACCCGCCAGTCGCGCCACATGAATCCCAAAGCTCTTCTCCGCCCGCCCCGGCTCGATGCGGTGCAAAAAGATCACCTGGTCCTTCCACTCCCGCACCGCCACGTGCAGGTTCCCCACACGCCCGGGCAGCAACTCCGCCAACCGTGTGAGCTCGTGGTAGTGCGTCGCAAACAGCGTCCTCGGCCCACGCACGCCATCACCACCACCCTCACCCCCCGGGCACGCCAACTCCTCGGCAATCGCCCACGCCAGCGACAACCCGTCCAAGGTGCTCGTCCCGCGCCCGATCTCGTCGAGCACTACCAGCGAGCTCGCCCCCGCATGATGCAAGATATTCGCCGTCTCGGTCATCTCCACCATAAATGTGCTCTGCCCAGCAAACAGCGCATCGTCGGCACCCACCCGTGTAAAGATCCGGTCGCACAACCCGATCGTCGCACCCTGCGCCGGCACAAAGCTCCCCGCATGCGCCAGCAGCACCAGCAGCGCGGTCTGCCGAATGAACGTGCTCTTGCCCGCCATGTTCGGCCCGGTGATCAGCGCCAGCGTCCCCGCCTGGACCGTCCCCAGCGTCAGGTCGTTGGGCACAAAGTCCTGCTCAAGCCGCTGCTCCAGCACCGGGTGCCGGCCCTGCGATATCTCCAGCACCGGCTCACTGACAACCGTCGGCATCACCCACCTTCTCGCCACGGCCTTGTCCGCAAACGCCAGCAGCACGTCCAGCGACGCGGCCGCATCCCCAAAAACCGCAATCGCACCCAGCAACCCCGCCGCCTGCGTGCACAACCCGTCAAAGAGCCCCTGCTCACGCGCCAACGCCCGCTGCTGCGCGTGCGTTGCACGCTCCTCAAACGCCTTGAGCTCCGGCGTGATGTACCGCTCCGCGTTCGTCAGCGTCTGCCGACGCGTAAAGACCGCCGGCGCTCGCCCGCTCTGCCCCTTGGGCAGCTCGATGTAATACCCAAAGACCCTGTTGAACCCCACCTTCAAGTTCGGCAGATCATGCTCGGCCACCAGACGCGCCTGATACTCCGCCATCCACTCCGCCGCCGAAGTCTGTAACCGCCGGCACTCATCCAGCACCGCATCGACCCCATCGCGGATCAACCCACCCTCACGCAAGTGCGCCGGCGGCGCATCGACACACAGCCGCGCGACCTCCCCCGCCAGCGCATCCAAATCCCCGGCCACCCCCAGCAGCGCCGACCGCAACGCCGACAACGCCGGCGCCCCATCCAGCAGCCCCCCCAGCGCACGCGCCTGCCCCACCGACCGCCCCAGCGCGACAATGTCCCTCGGCGAAGCACGCCGCAACGCCACACGCGCGCCAATCCGCGACACGTCCTGCACAGGCTCGAGCGCCGCCCCCACCTCCCCGGCCAGCCGACGGTCCTCCACCAGCGCCAGCACCGACCGCTGCCGGGCCTGAATCTTCAGCAGCTCCCGCAGCGGCCGAACGAGCCACTCACGCAGCAACCTCCTCCCCGCCGCCGTCCGGCACAAACTCCGCCCGCCCGCACCCACAAACACACCCAGCAGCGAACCCTCCGCCTCCGCCACCCCAGCCCGCACGCCGCGGATCGTCCGATCAATCTCCAGCGCACGCAACGTAACGGCGTCAATGACCAGATGCTCAGCCGGGTCCTCACGCCTGGGCGGCCGCAGGTGCCCCAGCGCCGCACCGCTCCGGTTGCTCCCCCCACTGCCAGCCGGCGAAACGTCCCCGCTGGGCAACTGCGTCGCCTTCAAGTACCGCACCAGCGCCCCCGCCGGGAGGATCAACGCGTCATCATCGGCAAGCCCAAAGCCCACCAGGCTCTTGACCCCGAACTGCTCCTGCAGCGCCTCCCGCGCCTCGCTGGGCCGAAAGTACCACGCCGCCAGCGCGGTCCCGCTGATACCCAACCCGCCCAGCAACGGCCGAACACGCGCCGGCACACCATCGCCCCCCGACGTGCTGACAACCTCGGCAAAGAGCAACTCACGCACACGCCGACGCGCCAGTTCATCGACCACCTGCGAAGGCTCCAAACTCAAAACCCAGAACTGCCCAGTCGAGAGCTCCGCAACCGCCACACTCACACGCGCACCGAGTCCACGCCCGGCGGTCCCGCCGCGCCGGGCACCACCCTCCTCAGGCCCAAAGCAGACCGCCGCCAGCACGTTGCTCTGGTCATCCTCTAGCAACCCCTCATCAAGCAACGTTCCGGGGGTGATCACACGCGTAACGGCACGCTCGACAAGCCCCTTGGCCTCGGCCGGGTCCTGCACCTGGTCGCAGACCGCCACGCGAAAACCCGCGGCGACAAACTTCCGCAAATACACCTCGACCTGATGATGCGGGACACCCGCCATCGGCAAACCCGCCGACCGTTGCGTCAGCGTCAGCCCGATCGCCCGGCTGGCGACCACCGCGTCGTCGCCGAAGAGTTCATAGAAATCCCCCATCCGAAACAGCAAGATGCACCCCGGGTGCTGCTGCTTGAAGCGGGCGTGCTGCCGCATAGCCGGGGTATCGCGCGGATCGCTGGCCATCGCCGACAGTCTATCGCCAGCAACCCCTCCGAGCCTGCCGACAAACGAAAAACCCCCGGATCATCGGGGGTTTTCCAAGTGGAGCGGAGGAGAGTCGAACTCCCGACCTCGTCATTGCGAACGACGCGCTCTACCAACTGAGCTACCGCCCCAGACACCTCCCACCCTCGACGTGCGGTGGGGGGAACAATACGCCCACACAGGCCCAAAGAAAACCAAATCCGCCACATCCCCACCACCCGCACCCGGTGCCACCAAGGCCCGCGCATCGCCGCCGGAGTGCGATCAAAAGTGGAGTTGCACCACGATGGCCCAGGAGCCGCTCGGCGGGGTCGGGTGGACATCTGGACCCTCCCGAGCTTGGGCCTCCCAGATTGTCCCTAAACGTCGCCGGGGGGCCGGCGACCAAATCTGGAGATTGCGCATTTCCAGAGCCAGCCGCGGGGCAAGAAAAACGCCCGGCAGTGCCGGGCGTATGAGCATATCAAATCTGTTCTAACGTACAACCCACAGAGGTGCAGTCGTGGCAACCCGATCAGCGCCCCCCGCCGGGGGTTCCGCCACCACCACCACCGCCACCGCCGGTGGCCGAGACGGGGAAGTTTTCGATGGTCTGGAGGATCGAGTTGCCGACGTCGACGTTGAGCGAGACGTAGCGCTTGCCGCGCTGGGAGACAGACCGGCTGGGCCACCAGGTGTAGCCCACGAGCGCGCGGTGCATGTAGTCGGGAGCGTTGACGATGAAGTGCCCTTCGTAGGTCGAGATGGTCCCGCCGTCGCCGCCCTGCGTGGCCCACTGCTCGATCTCGACGGTGCTGGTGATGAGGTTCTGGATCTCGCTGATGCGCTTGCGGCGTTTCTCTTCGCGTTCCTCGCCACGCTGGTCGTTGCGGTTGCCCCCGCTGCCGCTGAAGGGGGAGCTGCTGCCGCCACCACTACCACCCTGGAGGACCTGCGCCAGGTCGATCTTGGGGACGTCGTCGAAGACGGGGATCTCAAAGAGGAGGTCGTTGACGTCGTAGATCTCGACGCGCTTGAACTTATTGAGGGACTTGCGGGGCCCGATCTGGACGACCCCGAGCGTGCTGAACTGCCAGGTGTTCGAGTCGCTGCCGGTGCCCTGGGCGACGGCGTCGAGGACCTTCTCCAGCGAGGAGAGGGCATCGACGTCCTTGACGGTCATGGTAACGGTTGCTTCCTTGTCCAGGCCCTCACCACCGATGCCGGTGCTCCAGATCGGCTCGATCGCCGCGCCCGTCTCCTTGGCGATATAGGCAATGACGTCCTCGAGGCGTGCCTCGTTGAACTCGAAACTGATGGGGCGTTGGAGTCTGAAGAGGTTGTCGCGTGCGGGGTTGCCCGAGACAGATGCCGACGCCGGCTGTGCCTGTGCGGCGGGGGCGGGCGTGTTCTGGGCAAGGGCCGTGGGCACAAGCCCGGCCAGGGCGAGCGTCAGGACGGCGGCGTTGGTGTTCAGTCGTGAGGTGAGCGTCATGCCTAACTCCTTGGTGGTCAAAAACCGATCGTCCATTACCAGAGCCTAAACCAAAGCCCGCTCCGGCCAATCAGGCCGGTTGGTGCTGCAAGCGAGTGTAGCCGGTCTGCCTCGGGCACACCCTTACCCAGATATAGACGCCCGTGGGGGTGTGTGGTTCCATAGATCCCTCGATTCTGGGCCGGGTGCCAGAGGGTCTAAGGGGGATAGGGGGGGTTATTTCATCCCGTGCAGGCCCCGCTTGGCCCGCTGCTGGTTCCACATCAGCTGTGCAGGGGGGCACTCTTTGACCAGTTTAATAAGTTGGCTGGTCGTTACCCCCAGGCGCTGGGCGGCGGGCTTTGGCTCCCACTGATAGCTGGCGATGTGGTCGAGGGCCTCGGCCAGGATGGACGGAAAATCGGTGTGGTCGGGGTTGACGTTGATCCGCCCCGTTGCGCTGCCACGGGAGGACTTGAGCCGGCGCAGCCACAACTCCGAGCACCCCCGCGCCGGCGCGCCGGCTTGGCCGATGGTGGCGTCGAGGCTCGCCAAAAACTCCTCGCGGGTTTTGCCCGAGACCGGCGGCGGCCCGGGTGGCTCGGCGCGGTGCCCGATGGCCAGGGCAATCCGCAGGCGTTTGATCGCAGCTTTTTTGTTCTCCACTTGCGTGCGCCACTCCCCGGCTTGGGCGCTGATGCCCGTCGGGTCGTGCATGATCTGCACGTGCGTGGCGAGTTTGTTGCGGTTCTGCCCACCCGGGCCGCCGGCATTGGGGCCGGTGGTGATGGTGCACTGCTTGAGCAGCTCGGCCGGGTCGAGGCAGGCCGGGTGGGGGTGGTGGGTGTGGGTTTCAGGGCCTTCGGCTCGGGGCATCAGGGCATGTCCTCACCGCTTGGAGCCTGAGAAGTGGTTTTTGGTCTGGTCAACAAGCACGGCCAGCACGATCGCCAGCCCGATGACGATCTGCTTGTAGTTCTGGTCGACGCCGATGCTCTCAAAGCCGTTGTTGATCAGCTGGATGATGATGGCCCCGAGGATCGCCCCCATCGCCGAGCCGCGACCGCCCGAGAGGCTGGCCCCCCCGACAACGGCGGCGGCGATGACGTCGAGTTCGTAGCCGCGCCCATCGGCGGAACTGGCCGAGCCGTAGTGGCCCAATGCGATCGAGGCGGAGAGGCCTGCGAGGAGGCCTGCGAGCGTGAAGACCCAGACCTTGACCCTGGCGACGGGTACGCCGGCATACTTGGCGGCGACCTCATTGCCCCCGATAGCGAAGATGCGCCGGCCGAAGACGGTTCGGCTAAAGACGAGTGCGCCGATGGCGCCGATGACGAGCATGACGGTGGTGGGTACGAAGTTGATCCCGCCGAGGGCCTTGGAGCGGATGGAATCGCCATAGGCTGGAGGGAGGTCGCCGATGGAGAGGCCTTTGGTGGTTACAAAGGCGAGGCCGCGGTAGACGCCCATCCCGCCGAGTGTGATGATGAAGGGGTGCACGCCAAGGCCAACGCTTGCCGAGCCGTTGACAAACCCGCAGGCCATGCCGACAAGGGAACAGACCCCGATGCCGACGAGGAGGGCGAGCCAGGTGGGGACGGCAATGCCGGTATCCAAAGCCCCGGCCTGCATGCGGTTAAGGACATATGCCCCGCAGACGGCGGCGAGGGCATAGATCGCGCCGACGGACAGGTCGATGCCCCCCAGGACGATAATGGCCGTGAGGCCCACGGCCATGATGGCGTAGAAACTCGCGCTGGTCAGGACGATCATCAGGTTCTGGGAGTTAAAGAACTTGTTGACCAGTGGGTCGCGCTGGAGTTGTGAGCCACCTTCGGGTGTGGTTGCGACTTGCCACCCTTGGCTGGCGAGGTAGTCTGTGCCTGCCATGCGCACGCCGCCGGGGATGGATTCGGGTGTGGTGCCTGGGGGGATGGGGAGGATTTGTTTGCGTTCGGCGCGTTCGAGTATGCCGCGCTGGGTGAGGACCCACCCGTCGGAGCGTTTGAGTGTGATCGGCTTGCCGGCCTCGTTGGTGAAGGTGATGGATTCGGGTGTAACGACGGCCTGCTGGCCCTTGGGCACAGGGATGAAGTCTGGCCTGGGGATGTTGGGGGTTTTGAGGGTGAGGCCGAGCACCATGAGGATGATGACGACGACGAGGCCGACCTCTTGGATGAGCAGCAGGCGCAGCCACAGGGGCTTGGGCTTGACTGCGCCGCGGTGTAGTTGGGGTGGGCCATCGCCTTGCCCGGGGTCGGGGTCGGGGGTGAAGAAGAGACCAAACTTGGGGCCGAGCAACGCCATGGTGGGGCGAAGTCTAGCGGAGCGAGGCGGTAGATGCCAAAGGGGGTGGTTGGGGGCAACCCGTGGTAGGGCGGGGCGTATAGCAGGTACGCGGGCGGTTGTGGTACGATAAGGGTGTGGCGCGGGGAAAGGACTCGGTTATGAGCAGCATGGCGTGTGGGAGTGGCCGGGTGGGCCGAGTGGGCTTGGCGCTTGCGCTCGGCGTGGCTGGGTGCTGGCTGGGCGTGCCGAGTGTTGCGCAGGAGGGGCCGACGCCCCCGGCGGCGCAGCCCGATGCCTCGGCGCAGCCCGCGCCGGTGAAACTGACCGACGCGGAGTGGGCGTTGCGGGCGGCCGCGGCGGAGAAGCAGTTGCGGCGCATCCGCTTTGAGCACTTCACCAAGGGCAAGCCGGAGGTGCGCAAGGTGGGGATCGAGAGGCTCAGTGTCTTTGCCGATGCCCCTGCGCTGCCCGCGCTGCTGGAGGTGATGCGCGATGAGCAGGACGATGTCCGCCGGGGTGTTGTTGAGCACCTAGCGAGGTTGGGGAGCGATGAGGGGTTGACGACGCTGGCGTATGCCGCGGTGCACGAGGTGGACCCGAGTTTCCGCGCGATGGCAAGGGATAAGTTGGTGAGCGTGGTGCGCAAGGGGCGGGCGCGGCCAGCGGGTGTGGACACGGTAATCGCCTCGGCGCTGGAGGGGAGCGAGCAGGCACAGGCCGGGCGTGCGGCGAGGTTGGTGCAGGGCCTGGGGATTTTGCAGGCGATCCCCGCGCTGATCATGGGGCAGGTCGGTGGTGGCTCGGGTGGGCAGTCGGATCGTGGAACGGCGATCGCGTGGATATTGATCGGGAACCAGCAGGGGTATGTGGCGGATCTCACGCCGATTGTGGGAGACTCCGCGGTTGGGTTTGACCCGACGCCCGCCGTGCTGACGACGGGGGTGGTGCTGAAGATCGGCGACGCGGCGATCACGAGCTACCGCACCGAGGTGCACCAGGCGCTAGTGGAGATGACCAGCAACATCGCCGGGGCGGATACCAGCGCGATGGGGTATGACCAGGGCAAGTGGGCGCAGTGGTACCGAGATGAGTTCCCCAACGTGCTTGCGCGGCGTGCGGCGGCGGCGCGGGCCGAGGCGGAGGCGAAGGCCAAGGCAAAGGCGGCGGCAACTGATAAGCCTGGGAAGAATCCGTGATGCCCATCGAACTGCGACCGGCGAGGGTTGAGGACGTGCCCCTTGTGCTGGCGTTGATCCGCGAGCTAGCCGAGTATGAGCGTGCGCCCAACGCGGTGCACGCGACGGAGGGGATGATCGCGCAGGCGCTCTTCCCGGCTGCCGGTGCGCCGACGGCCGAGTGCACGATCGGGTTGATCGACGGGGTAGCGCAGGGGTTTGCGCTTTATTTTCACAACTTTTCGTCGTGGGTAGGCAAGCGTGGGTTGTATCTGGAGGACTTGTTTGTGCGGCCGGGTGCGCGTGGGCGTGGGCTTGGCAAGGCCCTCTTGGAGCGTGTTGCGCAGATCGCCGTCGAACGCGGGTGCGACCGGCTGGACTGGGTGGTGGTGGACTGGAACACGCCTGCTGTTGAGTTTTACACGCGGATGGGGGCGAAGGCGCAGAGTGAGTGGACGATCTTTCGGGCTGAGGGGGATGCGCTGGAAGTCATGGCCAAGGGGAATGGGTAGGTCGGCTCTCCGAGCCGACACTCTTGGGCGTGATGTGGCGTGTATTTTCTCGGGTGTAACCAGTGGCCAACCCCACCCCTGCCCCTCCCCTCGGCGGAGGGGTTCGAGAAGCAGACGCAGACGTGCGAGAGGGTCATTGGCGGGCGAGCCACTCGGCTTCGATCTCGTCAAGCTCGGCCTTACGCTGGTCGCGCAGCTCGGCTAGGTCGCGGCCTTTGTTGCGGTCTTTCCAGAAACTTGGGTCGGCGAGTTGCTCGTCCATGCGGGCAAGCTCGGCCTGGAGCTCGCTCATGCGGGCCTCGATCTGGTCGGTGCGGAGTTTGCCGAAGCGCGACTTGGAGCGGGGCAAGTTGGGCTTGGAGGGGCGGACCTCGACGGCGGGGGCTTTTTTCTCTTGGGCCTTCTGCTCGGCGGCCTTACGCTGGGCTTGGGCCTGGGCCTCGGCTTTTTCCTTGCGGGCGCGCTCCTGGTTGTCCTTGTGCGTCGCGGCCTTGGCGCGTTCGGCGAGCTTGATCTGCCAGTCGCTCCAGGAGCCGGTGAAGACCTCCGCGCCCCCCTTGCCGTCGAGGATCAGCAGGTGGTCGCAGGTAGCGTCGATGAGGGCGCGGTCGTGGGAGATGAGGATGAGCGTGCCCTCGAAGCCGTCTTGGCCTGTTTCTTCGTCGGGTTTTTCGAGGGCGTCTTCGAGTCGCTCGGCTGAGGAGATGTCCAGGTGGTTGGTCGGTTCGTCCAGGACCAAGAGGTTCTTTGCGCTGGCGAGAAGGCCGGCGAGGACGGCGCGGGAGCGTTCGCCGCCCGAGAGCGAGCGGAGGTCGCGTTCCTGCTCATCGCCGGAGAAGAGGAAGGCCCCGGCGAGGTTGCGTGCGGCCTGCTCGCTGAGCGTTGAGCCAGGGCATTCTTTGAGGATAACGTGCTGGAGGTACTCGACGACGGATTTGTCTAAGTCGAGGTGCTCGTGTGTTTGTTTGTAGTGCCCGAGGACGACGTTGGAGCCGAGTTTGATGGTGCCGGTGTCGGGGGGCTGCTCGCCGAGCATGATGCGGACGATGGTGCTTTTGCCCGCGCCGTTTGGGCCGATGATGCCCCAGCGTTCGCCGCGGCCGACGATGACGTCGAGGTTGGAAAAGAGGTCTTTGCTCTGGCCGGTGTGTGTGGGATAGGCCTTTGAGATGCCACGCGCGACGACGACGAGGTCGCCGGCGCGTGGGGCCTTGGGCAGTTCCAGGCGGAAGCCGGCCAGCTCGATGGGGCGTTCGAGTGCGTCCTCTTTGGCGCGGGTGAGTTTGCTCAGGCGCCCTTGGGCCTGCTTGGCGCGTTGGCCGGCGCGGTAGCGGCGGATGTAGGCCTCTTCGCTCTTGAACTTGGTCTGCTGGTTCTCGAAGGCCCGCATCTGGCTGAGCCGGCGTTGGGCGCGGATCTCGACGAAGGCCTGGTAGTTGCCGGGGTAGTCGATGAGGCGGTTATGCTCGACCTCGATGATCCGGTGAACGACGTTGTCAAGGAGGTAGCGGTCGTGGCTGATGAGCAGGACCGCGCCGCGGAACTGGTTGACGAGGAAATCTTCGAGCCAGAGGCGGCCTTCGATGTCGAGGTGGTTGGTCGGCTCGTCCAGGAGCAGGATGTCGGGCTCTTGGAGCAGGAGTTTGGCCAGGGCCAGTCGGCCTTTCTGGCCACCTGAGAGGCCCGAGACGGGGACGTTGAACTGCGAGTCGGTGAACCCGAGGCCGTGGAGGACGGCCTCGATTTTGTGGTCGATGGCGTAGCCACCTGCCGCCTGCATCTGCTCGTCGAGCTTGACCTGCTTGGCCAGGAGTTTGTCGAGTGCATCACCCTGGGCGTCGGCCATCTCGTGGTAGAGGTCGTCGAGTTGTTTGTGGAGGGAGTGCAGGTGCTCGAAGGCGGCCTCGGCCTCGCCGCGGAGGGTTTCGTGCAAATCCAGGACGGGGTCCTGATGCAGATAACCGGCGCGGCAACCCTTGGCGAGTGAGATTTCGCCGATGTCGGGCTTGATGATCCCTGAGAGGCACTTCATGAGTGTGGACTTGCCACCCCCATTTTTGCCGACGATCCCAACGCGCTGCCCGGCGTCGATGGAGATCGAGACGCCGTCGAGGATGATCTTGTGCCCGTAGGCGACGTGCAGGTTGGTTGCGGCAAGCAGGGGCACCCATGAGGATAGCAAAGAGGGTGCGCCGGCGTCGCGGGGTGATAACCACCCGCCGGCCATGGCGGATAACCGGCGTGGCTTTGCCAGGCCCGACAACCCCTACGGCTTGCGGTGATTTGCGGGGCAACTGCCTGCGAGGTTCAACCGGGTGCCGAGTTTACCCGATGGCCCGTTCAGGGGGCGGGTGGGTTGGAAACCTGCCCGGCAGTACGCGTAACGGTAGAGGCAGGGTCAACTCCATGAGCACATCACAGCGGACGTTCAATCAGGTCAAGGGCATCCTCGGCAAGCTCGATCAGCGGATCGACTCGCTGCGGTCGGCTCGGCTCAACGACCGCATCGTCGGCGGGACGCAGACGATTGGGGTGGGCATGGGCGTGAGCATCGGTGGGGGCATCCAGGCCCAGCCGGCGGTGGGGATGCGGCCGGCGTCGGTTGCGATGGAGCAGACGATCGGTAACGGGCCCAAGAGCATCTACGGGCGTGCGACGCCGATCCGCCCGACGGGGACGTAAACCGTAAGAACGAGGAAACTCTGATCAACCCACACCAGGCCCAGCAAGGGGAGTGGTGTGGGGGTGATGGTGTTTTTGGCAGCGGTGGGGCTTGAACTGGGGTGCGTGGGCCGCGTAGACTGTTGGCCATGCTCGCCTGGGCGTGCCCTGCTTTGAGTGCTAGGGGTATAGTGTAACGGTAGCACAACTGACTCTGACTCAGTTAGTCTAGGTTCAAATCCTAGTACCCCTGCTTTGTTCAGCTGGCGATTGGTGTTAGATGCCGAAGATGGCGTCGAGGGTGCGTGTGAGCCAGTTTTTGGTAGCCGAGTCTTTAACGTCGCCGGTGTTTTCTATTTTGATGACGAGGTTGGCCAGTTGTGAGCTTTGGACGGTGTTCTGGCGAGTGATGTCCTTGGGGTCGATCAGGCCTGAGAGGACGAGGTTTTTGATCTCGCGGTCGTTGGTAATGCTCTCGCGGGCCTCGATGAGCAGGAGGCCGTTGGGCTTGACCTCTTGGACGAGGCCGCTGATGCGTGCGGTGAGTCGGTCCTTGCGCTCGGCGGTGCCGTCGCCTTTGTAGTTGGTGGACCCCTTGAGGGCGATGTTGGGTGAGTTGGGGCCGATGCCGTCTAGGAGCGTGCCGTCGCGCAGGAGCGAGCGCATCGAGGGGAACTGCGTGAGCTCGGACTTGAGGTCGTTGCTCTCTTTGGTGTCCAGGTTCTGCTCGATCTTGCTGGTGGTCGTCTCGTTGATGATCACCTCGATCTTGTCGTGGACGGCATAGGCTCGGGGCGTCGGGGGGACGACGACAAAGAGGCCGACCTGCTTGAGCGTCGGCGCGCCCTGCTGCGCGCTGGCGTGGGTGGCGACGGCCTGGGCGGTGGGCTGCTGGCCGGGGTTCTGAGTTTCAGCCGGGGTGCCGTCGGGGTTGGTGGCGGGTGCGTCGGCCGGTTGGGTATCGGGCTTGGGTGGTGGTGGGAGGGGGGCGTGGAAGAGGCTCTGCGCAATGGCCGGGTGTGAGAGGGCCAGGAGTGCAAGCAGGGTGGCGGGGAGTGTGTGTGTGCGCATGGGTGGTTTTATTCTGAGGACTCTGCGGAGAGGACCGCGCTGCCCCGGCCTGCGGCGCGAGCGACGAAGGGATTTTTGGAGCCCGCGAGTTGGAGGGTTACGCGTTCGCCCTGGCGGGCTTGGGTGAGGGCCTTGGCTTTGGTCTTGATGACCAGGCCGCCGGAGATTGCTTGGACAACGACGTCGTCGCCCCGGTTGATGACGACAGGGGTTTCAACATCGCCCGAGGTGATGGGCCGGCCGGGCTCGAGGCGTTTTTTGACCTGCACCCCGACGAGTTCTTGCACGGTCGGCACGCGGGCCTGGCCTGGGGGAAGCCAGCGTTCTTGGACGGTGACATCCCCCTGCGCCAGGACCTGCCCGCGCGCCAGCGGGCCAGCGGCCAAGGGCTGCTCGACGCGGACGAGGGCGATGGCCTGGACGGTTTTGCGCAGGGCGACGCGGTCGCCGGCGTAGGCCTCGATGCGTACGGGGGTGCGTCCGGTGAGGCCTGTGCCCAGCGGGGTTACGTCCAGGCTCCAAGTGGAGGGGACGGGTTCGTCGAGGAAGGCGAGGTCGGCGGGTGTGCCGTCGAAGCGGAGGCGGACATCGGCGGGCTGGACGGCGTTGGTGGTGGCGATGCGGTCGAGGATGATCGCGCGGAGCGTGAGGACGCCGGGTTGCGGGGTGGGGGTTGGGGTTGGGTTGTAGGTGGTAGTTGGGGTGGGGTCAGGGAGGGGGGTGCTGGTGGCTGGTGGTGTCTGGGCCTCGGGGTCTTCAGCTGGTGCTTGGACAAGGACGCTGGTGGTGCCGCCGTTGAGTGTGGCTTTGGCCCAGTTGATGCCCGCTGCTTCCAGAAGTGTTTTGATCTTTGCGCGAGGCACAACAATCGCGCCGGCGGTGCCTTGGGGGACATCCTGCGGCGAGAGGATGGTGATGCCGCCGAGGCGTTGGGCGTCGGGGCCGGTGACGGTGGCGAGGTCTTCGAGGGCGACGGGCTTGCCGGGGGGGACGGCGATGGTGGTGTACATGACGATGGCGTTCTGCGCCGCTGCGGGCAAGGCGCAGGCCAGGAGCAGGGCGAGTGCGGCGCAGGCTGGGGCAAGGGTTGTGCGTGCGGGTCGCATGGGGGTGCTCGATTACCGGCTGGGGGTGGGCTGTCAGATTACCGGCGGAGGTTGCTGATGGTCTTGAGGGTTTCGTCGGCTGCGCGGATGGTGTTGCTGTTCATCTCGAAAGCTCGCTGGATGCGGATGAGGTCGACGAGTTCGCGTGTGGGGTCGACGGCACTGCCCTCGACATACCCCTGGAGGAGGCCGCCGAAGTTTTCGGTCTGGGGCTCGCCGGTAACGGGCGGGCCGCTGGCGGCGGTTTCCTCAAAGAGGTTCTGGCCGACGGGTCGGAGGCCGACGGGGTTGATGAAGGTCGTCAGTTCGATGACGCCGATTTCTTGGGGTTCGACGGCATCGGGTGTGCGAGCGAAGACGCGGCCTGTGCGGTCGATGGTCAGGTCTCTGGCGTTGCTGGGGATGGCGATGTTGGGTTCGAGGCGGTAGCCGGTGTCGTTGGCCAATACGATCTCGCCGTCGGAGTTGCGTGTGAAGCTTCCTGCGCGTGTGTAGGCGAAGCCGCCTGGGCGTTCGGGTGTGGCGACGCGGAAGAAGCCGTTGCCGTCGATGGCGATATCGAGTTCGCGGTCGGTGCTGACGGGTGGTCCTTGTGTGAACTGGATTTGCGTGCCGGAGACCTGGACGCCGAGGCCGACGAAGAGGCCGATGGGGCGCTGGTCGCCGGTGGAGTTTCGTGAGCCTGGCTGCTGGCGTTCGACGTAGAGGAGGTCTTGGAAGTTGGCTCGGCTGGGCTTGAAGCCGTTGGTGTTGACGTTGGCGAGGTTGTTGGACGTAACGTCCATGGCGGTGTTGAGGGCCGAGAGCGCCGAGGCGGCGGATTGGAGGCTGATGGTGGCCATGAGTGTTCCTAAGTAGGCCTGGGGGTGGGCCTGTGGGTGTGGTTTGTCTGACTTAGGCGAGGCGTGCGAAGGTGTTGATGGCTTTTTGCATGACCTCGTCGTGGATCTGGATCATCCTACTGCCCGAGCCTGCGGAGCGTTCGGCCTGGGCGATGTCGAGCATCGCGCGGACGGGGTCGACGGAACTGCGCTCGATGGTGTGCTGGACGATGGAGCCCTCGGCGGGTGTGGTGCGTGTATCGGGGGGCAACTCAAGGAATCCGTCGCCGCGTTTGCGGAGGGCCTGCTGGTCGGGGACGTCGACGAAAGCGAGGCGTGCGACGGGCAGGCCGTCTTGCGAGATGACGCCGCTTGAACTGATGGCGATGGGCCTGCCGCTCTGGAGGGTGATGGGCCGGTTGGTGTCGCTCAGGACGGGCAGGCCCGTGCTGGCCTGGACGAGTTGGCCGCGGGTGTTGAGGGAGAGTCGTCCGTCGCGTGTGAGGCCCTGGCGTGAGCCGTCGGTGGAGCGGATGCGGAGGAAGCCATCGCCCTGGATGCCCACATCGAGATCGTTGTTGGTGGTTTGCAGTGCGCCTTGCCTCCAGGCGGTGCGGTTGGGGCCGGCGAAGACGCCGCCGCCGAGTTTTTCGAGGAGTTTGTTGCTGGGCAGGTGGAGGCCATCTTCGGGGTTTGCCGCGTCGCGAGCCATGGCAGCGGTGATGTCGGGCTTGAAGCCTGTGGTCTCGCTGTTGGCGAGGTTGTTGGCGGCAACGTCCATGCGGTAGAGGGCGTTGAGGGTGCCGGAGGCGGAGAGGTAGAGCCCGTAGTTCATGCGCTGGCCCCTTGCACGGCGAGGCGCAAACGGAAGGCCTGATCGCGCACGTTTTGCGCCTGGTGGAGGTGCTGGCGTTGATCCTCGGCGAGTTGAGCCGAGTGCACGGCGGCGGCGACGGTGGCCAGGCGGGCGATCTCAGCACCCAGGCGGGCCATGTCCAGCGTGGTTTGAGTGGTCAAACGTGCGGGTTGCGCCTCTGAAGGGGGATCGGCGGGGGGATCGAGTGGGGGGTAGACCAGCTGCATCGCTCGGCTCCTTGCAGGGAGGCGTTACGCGAGCGGCGTGCCAGGGGGAAGAGAGGCAATAGGGAATGGGCAATGGGCAATCGGCGCTGTGGGTGGGGCGGGGCGTTGGGGTGGTTAGGAGTTGCAGGAGCCTGGGCGTTTGCCGCAGTGGCAGGTGGGGCCGGTGTGCACGTGGGCGGAGCCTTTGCCGGCACCTGGGGTGCTGCCTTGGGGAGCGAAGAGGCTGAGTGTGCGTTTGAAGACCCGGCCTTTTCCTTGCGGGTCGGGGACGGGTGCGTCGGCGTCCTTGATGGGGCGGAGGAGTTCGATGGTGGTGCCGTCTTGGGCGGTGTATTCGTAGATGGGCATGGGTGAGGGTAGATCGGCGGGTGAGGGGGTGGTAGTGGATGGTTTGGGTGGGGGTGGCCGATACCATTGGCCGTTGAGGTTGGTTTACACATCTGCACACCTGAAGGAACACGCCTATGCGCACTCTGATTTTGTCGTCTCTGCTGATGCTCGCGTTGGCCAGCACCGCGGTGCGGGCCGATGACGCAAAGAAGGATGAACCCAAGAAGGACGACGCGTCCAAGCCTGCTGCCCCGGCGGCCCCGGCACCCCCGGCGGGCAAGCCTGATGCGAAGACCGCCGAGCCGGCCAAGGAAGAGCTCGTCTTTGTTACGCTCACTACCAGCGCGGGGACGATTGTGCTGGAGTTGAACAAGGCCAAGGCGCCGATCAGTGTGGAGAACTTTGTCAAGTATGTTGACAAGGGCTTTTATGCCGGGACGGTCTTTCACCGCGTCATCAACGGGTTCATGATCCAGGGTGGGGGCTTTACCAAGGACGGAGCGCAGAAGAGCACCGAGAAGCCGATCAAGAACGAGTGGCAGAACGGGCTCAAGAACCGCAAGTACACCATCGCGATGGCCCGCACGAGCGTGCCGGACTCGGCGACGAGCCAGTTTTATATCAATGTGGCCGACAACGCGATGCTCGATGAGCCGCGTGGTGGTGCGGCGTACGCCGTGTTTGGGCGGGTTGTTGCGGGGATGGATGTTGTTGACAAGATCAAGGGTGCGGCAACGGACACCAAGAGGACGCCGGGCGGGGCGATGCAAGACTGGCCGAAGGAAGACATTGTGATCAGCGAGGCCAAGAGGATCACGGCGGAGGAGGCTGGGAAGTTGGTGAAGTAGGGTGGGTCGTGATAGGTTTTCAGGGTGTGAACATTGGCGAACCCCACCCCTGCCCCTCCCCTCGGGGGAGGGGTTAAGAGAGGGAATCCCCACGCGGAGCGTGGGGGTACCCGAGTAGGTACCCAGGGGAACCCTACTCGTCGTCGTCGTGGATCATGCGTGTGGGGGGGCCGTCGAGGTCGTCGAGTTGGCCTGCGCGGGCGGACCAGATAAAGGCGGCGACGGCGGCGGCGGCGAGGATGATGGCCGCGGGCAGGACGATGTAGATCACCGACATGGTGGGCCTCCGAACGTGCGGGACTTGAAGGCGAGCGTTAGCACCGTCAGCGAACTGATGGGCATGAGTACGGCGGCGATGATGGGGCTGAGCAGGCCCGTCATTGCGAGTGTCGCGGCGATGGCGTTGTAGAAGATCGACACGCCCAGGCCCAGACGGATGGTGCCCATCGTCCGGCGCGATGCGCCGGCGAGCATGACGATCGGCCAGAGGCCCGGGCGTGTGAGGTAGACGTCGGCGGCGGCGAGGCTGGCCTCAGCACCGCCACGCACGGCAATGCCGACGGTCGCGCCCGCGAGGGCGGCAGCATCGTTGACGCCGTCGCCGACCATCACGACGGGGGCGGCGGGGGAGAGTTTGGCCATGTCGGCTACGCGGCGGAGTTTTTCTTCGGGCGTTACGCCACCCTCGGCGTGGTCGGTGGGGAGGCCGAGCTGGCGGGCGATGCCAGCGACGACGGCGGGGTGGTCGCCTGAGAGGATGCGGACGACCCAGCCGATTCGTTGCAGCGCGGCGACGGCCTGGGGGGCCTCTTCGCGCAGGGCGTCGCCGAGGGCGGCGGCGGCGGCGATGCGGCCGTCGATGGCGATGAGGATGGGGGTGTGCCCGAGCGCAGCCGAGTGCGCGGCAAACTCGGCGATCCCCGTGGCCGAGGTGTAGGCGAGGGCCTGCACAAAGGACGGGGAACCGACGACGATGCGCTGGCCCCCCACTACCGCCTGGATACCGCCGCCGGGGGTGTGGAGGACCTGCGTGGGTTCGCGGGTGTGCGGGTCGTGTGTGAGGTCGCGGACGAGGGCGTGGGCGATGGGGTGCGTGGAGTGTGCTTCGATGGCGGCGACGAGGGGTTTGAGTTCTTCTGGGCCGAGCCAGTCGAGCAGGGCCATGCGGGCGTGTGTGAGGGTTCCGGTTTTGTCGAGGAAGATGGTGCCACGACCGGCGAGGGCTTGCAGGGCATCGCCCCCTTTGATGAGGATGCCGAGTTTGGCGGCACGGCCGATGGCGACGGTCATGGCCAGGGGGGTTGCCAGGCCGAGGGCGCAGGGGCAGGTAACGATGAGCAGGGCGGCAGCGTTGTCGATGGCACGTGCTGGGTCGATGAAGGCCCAGATGACGGCGGTGATCAGGGAGAGCAAGAGCATGCCGAGGACGAACCAGGAGGCGAACCTGTCAGCGAGGCGGACGATGGGTGCCCGGCGGCGGGCTCCCTCTTGGACCATCTTCATCAGCCGGCCGACGCGTGTGGCCTCGCCTGTGGCCAGGACGCGGATGCGGAGGAGTGCGGTCTGGTTGACAGCGCCTGCGTGGATGGAGTCGCCTGGGGAGATGGGGGTGGGTGTTGATTCGCCGGTCAGGAGTGATTGGTCGATGGTGGAGGTGCCGAGTTCGACGGTGCCGTCGGCGGGGATGGACTCGCCTGGGTGGACCTCGACGAGGTCGCCGAGGGTGAGGGCCTCGATGGGGACGTCGGTGGTGGTGTCGCCCTGGACGCGGCGGGCGGAGGTGGGTGTGAGTGAGAAGAGCAGTTCGACGGCGTCTGCCGACCAGCGCTGCTGGCGTTGCTGGATGGCCCGGCCGACGAGGAGTGCAAAGACGAGGACGGAGAGGGAGTCGAAGTAGATTTCGCCGGTGCCGCGGATGGTGTTGAGGACGCTCCAAACGAGGCCCGCGCCCATGCCCAGTGCGATGGGCAGGTCGAGGTTGGGTGTGCGTGTGCGGATGGAGGCGAGCGCGCCGCGGAAGAAGATGCTGCCGGGCCAGGCGACGGCGACGAGGCTCAGGGCCATGCTGACCCAGCGGAAGAGGTGCAGGTATTCAGGCTCCATCGTTGCGAAGGCCCCGGCGTAGAGGGCCAGGGCCAGGAGCATGACGTTGCCAGCACACGCGCCGGCGACGGCGATGCGGATGAGTGTGCGTCGGTCTTCGATCTGGCGGGCCTTGCGTGCGCCGGCCTGGCGTGCGGGGTGGGGTGGGTAGCCGAGGGAGTCGAGCGTGCGGGCGATGGTGGAGAGGGGGAGGCGTGCTGGGTCCCAAGTGATGCGTACGAGGGCCTCGCGCGGCTGCAGGCGTGCCTCGATGACGCCGGGCAGGAGTGTGGGGAGGCGTTCGACAAGCCAAACGCAGGCGGCGCAGTGGACGCTTTCGAGATAGAACTCGACGGAAGCATGACCGGGGGTGTGGGTGTGGATGTAGAGCGTGGCGAAGAGGGGGTCATCGAGTTCGCTGTATCGCCGGCCGGTGGGCTTGATGGGGGTGGGTGTGGCTTGGGCCTGGTCGCGGACGTGGTAGTAGCGTTCGAGGCCGCAGGCGCGGATGACGGCGTGGGCGGTTCGGCAGCCGTGGCAGCAGAACTGATCGGTGGTGAGTGGGTCTAGGTCGCCGGTGGGGACGGGAAGGGCGCAGTGCGCGCAGGGCGTTGGTGCCGAGTGGTCGGCTGTGGGTGTGGCCGGGATGGGCAGTGTGCTAATGCTCACGGGCGCATACTGGTGGTGGGGTGATGATCTTGCCTGGGTGTTGTGGGCTCATCTGCACGGCGGCGGGGGCGAGGGTGGGCATGGTGGCGCGGCCGGCGAGCGTCCAGAGGCCGACACAGACAAGCAGGAGGGAGGTGGCCAGGGGGAGATGCCTGCGGAGCCGGCCGGTGAGGGTTTGAATGCCGATCCCGAGGCCGACCATCATCGGGAGTGTGCCGAGCCAGAAGACGGCCATAGTCAGCATGCCGAGGATGGGGCTGGCGGTGCCTGCGGCGGTGATGACGAATGCGTAGAGCCAGCCGCAGGGGAGCAGGGTTGTCAGCAGCCCGACGGCCCAGGCGCGGTAGACGGGCGGGAGCGCGGCGGCGGCGCGGTGGCCGCGTGTGGCGAGGCTCTGGAGCGTACCAGGCACGGGGATGCGACCAACGCGCAGGCCCGAGGCGCGCATGATCGAGGCGATGCCGAAGGCGACCATCATCGTTCCCGCGAGCAGGGCGGCGAGGCGTTGGAGGCCGACGGCTGAGCCGCCAAGGTTGAGCGCAGCGCCGAGCAGGCCGGCGACGCCGCCGAGGGTGAGGTACGTCATCAGCCGGCCGGTGTTGTACGCGGCGTGGAGCGCGGCTTTGGTTGGTGCGCTCTGATTGGCGTCGCCTGCGACGGCGAAGGCGAGGAATGCGCCGCACATGCCGGCGCAGTGCGTGCTGCCCAGGAGGCTGGCGATAAAGACTGCGCCGATGAGGGGGATCACGGGTGCGGCTCCGTTGCGAGCGGCGGGGTTTGTGGGGCGAGTGTGCGTGTGAGGGTTTGGGTGAGGGTTTGGGGCCCGCGCTGGACGGTGAAGTGGAACTCCCACAGGCCGGGGGTGGTGGCGGCGAAGGTGCCGGTGTATTGACCGGGGGACGTGGGGGTGAGGGTGGTGGTAACTTTGTCGCGTGCGTGGGCGTGGTGGAAGGCCTCGGCGGAGATGGTGGCGGAATCGAGGGGGCGCCCGGCGGCGTCGGTGATGGTTACGGCGAGGGTGCCGGCGTCGGCGCGGTCGATGGTGATGGTCCAGGCGAGTCTTTGATTTTGGCGGAGTTGCTGGGCGGTTTCTTCCCAGCGCAGGGCCTTGCGGTCGTAATCAGGCTCGATGGCGAAGGAGGATGGGTTGCGCCCGGCGGCGATAACGGTGATGGCAACGATGCAGAAGTTCAGGCCGATGAACAGGAAGATGATGCCCGGAAAGACGATGGATTTGGTGGGTCGTTGGTTCACTTGTGGCCGTCCTGTTTTTCGTCGTGCTTCTCGGCGGTGTGCGGGCGGTGCTGGCCCTTGCCCATGAGCGTGAAGTTCAGGTGCTGGACAAAGGGCTCGGCACCGGCGGGGGCGTTGGCCTGGGTAACGGTGAGTTTCGCGGCGGGGTGGTCCCCCGCCAGGGCGCTTGGGTGCGCGGCGATCATCCCCGTGATGGTTTTGCTCTCGCCCGGGCCGAGGTGGATCGGGTTTTCTTGGATCGTCAGGTGCATGGCTTTGGTGTCGGCCAGTTCGATGAAGTACTCGGCGGGGGTGTCGGTGCGGTTGGTGATTTTGATTTTGATGGGGTTGCCGATCTCACCGCCGGGCAAGTCGACGAAGGGTCGGCCGATGCCTCGGAGGATGGTGATTTCGGCAGGCCCTTGGTTGCTGAGCGTGATGACGAAGGCGGCGGCGACGGCCAGGAGGATGGCCGGGTAGATGACGACGCGCGGGCGCAGGAGCCTGGGTTTTTCGCCGGCGATGAGGGCCTGAGAGCTGTAGCGGATGAGGCCGCGTGGGCGGTTGAGTTTGGTCATCACGGCGTTACAGGCATCGATGCACTGGGTGCAGTTGACGCACTCCATCTGCAGGCCGTTGCGGATATCGATGCCTGTGGGGCAGGTGGCGACGCAGAGGCCGCAGTCGACGCAGTCGCCGACGGGTGGGGAGGGCTCGCCGACGACCTTGAGGGAGACGTCCGCCGGCAGGCGTGTGGCCTTGCCGCGCGGCTCGCCTCGGCGAGGGTCGTAGGTGACGATGAGTGAGTTGCGGTCGAGCATCGCGGACTGGAAGCGGCCGTAGGGGCAGGCGATGATGCAGAGCTGCTCGCGGAAGAAGCCGAAGTTAAAGAGCATCAGGCCCGTAACGACGAGCACGACCAGAAACGGGGCGGGGTGGTTGAGCGGGGAGCTGGTGATCCAGTGGCGCAGGTTCTCAACGCCGACGAAATAGGCGAGGAAGGTGTGCGCGAGGTACATGGAGATGAGGAGATAGAGGATGATCTTGGCGGGCTTGCTGAAGGGCTTGCCGGCGAGGGGGCCTTTTTTGCCTCGGCCGGGCGCGCCATCGAAGAGGCGTTCGATGGGGCGGAAGACAAACTCCATATAAACGGTCTGCGGGCATGCCCACCCGCACCAGACGCGCCCGAAGAGCGCCGAGAGCAGAAAGATGAGCACGAAGATGCCCACGAGCAGGAGCGCCAGCAGGAGCGTGTCGGTGGGGAGGAAGGTTTTGCCAAAGATGGTGAAGTGGCGTGTGGTCAGGTCGAGCAAGACCAGGGGCTTGCCGTTGAGGGATATGTAGGGGATGGTGGTGAAGAGGAGGATGAGGAAATAGGCCAGCGCTCGGCGGCGGTTGAGCAGCCGGCCATGTGAGAGCCTGGGCTTGATCCACCGGCGCGAACCATCCTGGTTAAGCGTGGAGAGGACGGGCTGCTGTTGTGCGGGTTCTTCGTGCACGGACGGCATGGGGGCTCATTTGTGGCTACAAGCTGGAGGGGGGCTTGGGTGCGGGGGGTTTGGCTGCGGGTGTGGTCGGTGGTAAGGCTGATGCGGCCGGCCAGGGTGGGATGACCTCACCCTCGGCGGCACGGCCCGGGAGGTTTTTGCCGCGGAGTGTTGCGACATACGCCGCGAGGATGACCATCTCGTTTCGTGAGAGTTTTTGTTCCCACGCGGGCATGGCGCCGAGGTTGGCACCCTTGGCGATGACTGCGTAGAGGTCGTCGATTTTTGTGATGTTTTTGTAGGCGTTGTCGGTGAGGTTGACGCCGTTGATCCCGCCGCCGTCCTTAGCGTGGCAGAGGGCGCAGTTGCCGGTGAAGATGCTGCTGGCGACGGCGAGCATCTGCTCGTTGCCCATCATGGCCAGGATGGTGGGCTGGTCGGGCTGCAGGTCGCCGACGGTGCCGAAGATGCGTTTGTACTCTGCGACCTGGTTCTGCTTCCAGGTGTCGTCTTCGGACCAGGCCCAGACGGAGAAGTGCCAGAAGACGAAGTAGAAGAGTGAGAGGACAACGGTGGCTAGAAAGATGATGTGCCACCAGGCGGGGGTGGGGTTGTCATACTCGCGGATGCCGTCGTACTCGTGCTGGAGCAGTGGTGGTTCGTTCGGCTTGCTCATGGTTTGCTCCCCGTGGGGGTGGGGGTGGGGGTGGGGGTGGGTGCCGTGTCGATGTCGGCGTCGTCGTGCAGCGGGAGGGAGGCGGCGCGTTCGAACTCACCCTTGCGTGCGCGGGCAAAGACCCGCGCGCCCAGTACGGCAAAGACGGCCAAGAAGATGACCAGGGCGACCTGCGGGTATGCCGAGAGTTCAAGCCGGCCCATGATGTCGCTCAATCGCATGGTCAGTTCCCCTTGCCTTGCAGGTTGGCCGGGGCGTTTGCGCTCGCGGCGGGTGCGGGTGGTGTGTTGGCCCCCGGTGCGAAGTCGGCATAGGGGTCCCAGTCTGGGGCCTGCTTGAGGTCGGTGCCCAGGCGCTGGAGATAGGCGACCAGGGCGATGATCTTTTTATCTTCCAGGCCCGGGTACCCACCCTGCTTGACCAGATCGCTGGCGATTTTTGTCGCCTGCAGGCGTGCGACGCGCTCGGCCTGGCCTGGCTTGA
Organism: Phycisphaeraceae bacterium; assembly: GCA_021299385.1. GTDB lineage: Bacteria > Planctomycetota > Phycisphaerae > Phycisphaerales > UBA1924 > JAJTGZ01. The sequence goes on from JAJTGZ010000014.1 coordinate 25,130, forward strand.
CGAGCTGCCCGTAGGGAACGCCAAGCATCGCCATGGCGTTGACGCGGGCGGCGACGGCGGGGAACTCGATGTTGTCTGTCAGCAGGTGCTTGTAGCCGGGCATGATCGACTGGGCAACGAGTTGGCGCGGGTTTTCAAGGTGCCGGACGTGCCAGTCGTGCGAGCGCAGGCCACCCTCGCGTTGCAGGTCCGGGCCGATGCGTCGTGAGCCCCACTGGAAAGGGTGGTCGTAGACAAACTCGCCGGGCTTGCTGTACTCCCCGAAACGCTTGGTCTCGGCCCAGATCGGGCGGATCATCTGCGAGTGGCAGTTGTAACAACCCTCGGAGATGTACATATCGCGCCCGACCAGTTCCAGCGGTGTGTAGGGTTTAACGGAGGTGATCGTCGGCACGTTGCTGCGGATCAGGAACAGCGGGATCATCTCAAAGAGCGAGGCCACGACCACGGCGATGATCACCCAGAGCGTAAACCGCAGCGGCAGACGCTCCCACCGGCGGTGCCAGGCACCCTGGAGGAAGACGTCGGCCTTGTGGCCGAGTTCGATGTTGGCGTCCAGGCGGGAGGCCGGGGGGGTTGGTTCGTGGGCCAGGGGGCGGAGCGCGGGGGCGGAGTGGACAGGCTCGGCGTAGACGGCCGGGCGTGTGGACCAGGTTTTGTAGAAGTTGTACGCGCCCAGCAGAGCGCCGACGAAATAGAGCGTGCCGCCGACGATGCGTATCCAGTACATCGGCATCAGGGCGATGACGGTCTCGACGAAGTCGGGGTACTGGAGGCTGCCGGTCTGGTCAAAGGCGCGCCACATGAGGCCCTGTGTTACGCCGGCGGTGTAGATGGACAGGACGTAGAGGAGGATGCCGACGGTGGCGAGCCAGAAGTGCGTGGTGGCGAGTTTGGTGCTGTAGAGTTTGGTCTGGAAGAGGCGTGGGAGGAGCCAGTACATCATGCCAAAGGCGAGGAAGCCGTTCCAACCGAGCGCCCCGCCGTGGACGTGTGCGATGATCCAGTCGGTGTAGTGTGTGAGTGCGTTGATACTCTTGATCGAGAGCATGGGGCCTTCGAAGGTGGACATGCCGTAGAAGGTGATGCCGACGACGAAGAACTTCAGGACAGGATCGGCAGAGACCTTGTGCCACGCGCCGCGGAGGGTGAGCAGGCCGTTGATCATGCCGCCCCAGGATGGCATCCAAAGCATCAGCGAGAAGAGCATGCCCAGAGTGCTGGCCCATGCGGGCAGGGCGGTGTAGTGCAGGTGGTGCGGGCCGGCCCAGATATAGAGGAAGACCAAGGACCAGAAGTGGATGATCGAGAGGCGGTAGCTGTAGACGGGCCGCTCGGCGGCCTTGGGCAGGAAGTAGTACATCATCCCCAAGAAGGGCGTCGTGAGGAAGAAGGCAACGGCGTTGTGCCCGTACCACCACTGCATGAAGGCGTCTTGCACGCCAGCGTAGACGGGGTAGCTCTTGAGGAACGCTGCCGGCGAGAGCATCTGGCCGGTAGTAACGAGGTGTACCAGCCCGACGGGGACCCAGAGGTTGTTAAAGACGTGCAGGACCGCGACAGTAACGATCGTGGCGATATAGAACCAGAGCGCGACATACATGTGCCGCTCGCGCCGGCGGGCGAGGGTGCCGAAGAAATTGACCGCGAAAAACCCGACCCAGACGACCGCGATGAGCAGGTCGATGGGCCACTCAAGCTCTGCATACTCCTTGGACTGGGTGATACCCAGGGGGAGCGTCAACGCCGCACTGACGATGATCAACTGCCAACCCCAAAAGTGCAGGTTGCTGAGCCGGTCGCTGAACATGCGGGCCTTGCACAGACGCTGGGTGGAGTAATAGATACCCGCAAAGACCGCGTTGCCGGCAAAGGCGAAGATCGCCGCGTTGGTGTGCAGCGGGCGCAGCCGGCCGAAGTTCAGGAACGAGGTCTCAAAGACGACCGAAAGCCAAGCCAAGGGGCGTGAGGAACCGACCTGCCACAGCGCCGCCTGTGGGGCGACCAGTTGCAACGCGATGATCAGCCCGACCAGGAAAGCAACCAAGGCCCAGACCATCATCGCCAGCAGGAACTTGCGGACGATCGCGTCGTCGTACGTAAACCGCTCCAACGCCCCGGCCTGGCCCACGTGTGCCTGCAGGCCTGGATCGGTCGCCTGAGCATGCGGGTCGGCCATTGGGAAAACTCCTGGGTGCTGGGCCTGCTAAAGGCCCGCCGGGGTGGTCGGGTTGGGGCAGAGAAACAAACTACAAAGGATACGTGTATCTTTTATTTGATTCTTGCGCACTTTTCGGCGGAGTCAACCTTCGGGGGCAAAATTTCGCCGTGCCAACTGTGTGTGGAGGTCCTTAGCGACGCGGGTGGGCTATTTCAGGATCACGTCCTCTAACTCCTCAAGCCCGGCGGTCAGGACCTTTGGGCCCGCAGCGGTGATGAGCACGTCGTGCTCGTAGTGCACGCTCATGCTCCCGTCGGCCGTGCGCACGGGCCACTGGCCGCTGGTCGAGAACACCTTGTGCGTGCCCGCGGCGATCATCGGCTCGACGGCGACGAGCACGCCCTCGATCCAACGCTCCCTGGCCTCGGCCCACTGATCGGCGGGCGAGGGGATGACGTTGGAGACGTACGGCGGCTGGTGCAGCGTGCGCCCAATGCCGTGCCCGCCTAGGCCGCGGACGAGGTGGAAGCCGCACTCATCCTCAACGTGCCCCTGCACGGCCTTGGCCCACTCGATGAGTTGCTTGCCGGGGTGCATCTGGGCGATCCCGCGTCGGAGTGATTCCTTGCCGCACTCGGTCAGCCTGTGTACCTCGGGCGATGGCGTGCCGAAGATATAGGTCCACGCGGCGTCGCCGATATACCCCCGGTAGGTTGCGCCGATATCGATCTTGAGCACGTCGCCATGTTTGAGGGGTGCGAGGTGGCTTGCGGCGGTGCCGTGGACGACGCAGTCGTTGACGCTTAGGCACGCGTGGCTTGGGAAGGGGGGCGTGCGGCCTTGTTTGTACCCGCGGAAGCAGCTCTTGCACCCGAGCGAGTCAAGGGTTTTGGCGACGAAGGTATCGATCTCGCCGAGCGTCAGGCCTGTGCGCAGGAAGGGGACGAGGGCCTGGTGGGTGCGGACGACGCGCTCGGCCGCGCTCTGGGCGAGGTGGATGTCGGCTGGGTTGATGGTGGGCAATGACGCGCTGGTCTTGGGCACGCTTTGAGAATAGGTACGGGGGGTTGGGGTGTCGAGGGGGGCGTGGCCGATGGGCTTGGGCCGGGGTTGGGGGTGGCTTCTACAGTGGGCGGATGTCTCTATCAACCACGCCCGCGCCCGCCACACCCCCCACTGCTGTTGAGGGTGTGCACCGCTTTGAGGTCTTTGCGCGTACCGGTCATGCCGACCCGGTCAGCGCGGCGGTAACGCGCGATGCCCTGCAACTGCTGGGCATAAAGGCCCCGCTCCTGAGCGTACACGCCAAGCACGTCTATCTGGTGCAGGGTGCGCTCTCAGCTGGGCAGCGCGGGTGGATCGCCGAGGCTTTGCTCGCCGATGCGATCACCGAGCAGGGTGTTGTCGGCACCTCGGCGATCCCCGGCGGGGCGCGGGTCGTCGAGGTTCACCCCCTGCCCGGCGTGATGGACCCGGTGGCCCTCTCGGTGGAACTGGCGATCCGCGAGGGGATCGGCCAGCGCGTGCGTGTGATGACAGGGTGGCGGTATGACATCACCGGGGCCGACGCCGAGCAGGTGCAAACGCTGGCGGGGAAACTCTTGGCCAACCCAGTGATCCAGCGCGTCAGTTTTGAGCCGTACACGCCGGGGGCATTCCCGGTCGGGCAGGGGCACGACCAGGTGGTGCGGTCGGTGCCTGTAACGAAGCTGGGGGATGAGGAACTTGTGCGGCTGAGCCGGGATGCACACCTGTTCTTGTCGCTAGAAGAGATGCGTGCGATCCGCGGGCACTATCAGGCCCTGGGGCGTGAGCCGAGGGATATTGAACTAGAGACGCTGGCGCAGACCTGGTCTGAGCACTGCGTACACAAGACGCTCAAGAGCGCGGTGCACTACGCCGGCCCGCCGGGCGATGCCGTCGCCCGGCGCACGCGCCCGGGCACGACGGCCAAGCCGGACGGCTCGGCGGTGATCGACAACCTGCTCAAGCGGACGGTCGCGGCGGCGACGCACGAGCTGATAGCCGAGGGCGTCGATTGGACGCTCAGTGTGTTTAAGGACAACTCGGGTGTGATCGCGCTGGATGAGAACCTGGGCGTCTGTATCAAGGTCGAGACGCACAACCGCCCGAGCGCCATCGAGCCGTATGGCGGGGCGGCCACGGGTGCCGGGGGGTGCATCCGCGACGTCATCGGCACGGGGCTAGGGGCGAGGCCGATCGCCAACACGGACGTGTTCTGCGTCGCTGACCCATCCGGCTTTGCCCCCGGCGACCTGCCGCCCGGCACGCTGCACCCCAGGCGTGTACTCACGCAGGTTGTCGCGGGGGTGCGCGACTATGGGAACCGGATGGGGATACCGACTGTTTCCGGCGCGGTCTCATTTGATGACCGGTACATCGGCAACCCGCTGGTCTTCTGCGGGTGCGTGGGGTTGATCCCGCGCCACCTGGTGCACGGGCAGGCACGCGCGGGCGACCGGATCATCGCCCTGGGCGGCCGCACGGGGCGCGACGGCGTGCACGGGGCGACGTTCAGCTCGGCGCAGCTGGAGCAGAACGCCGCGGATGAGTTTGGGCATGCCGTGCAGATCGGCAACGCGATTACGGAGAAGCAGGTGCTCGACGCGATCTTGCGGGCCCGGGATGCACGACCCGCGCACGCCGGGGGGCCGCTCTACACGGGCATGACCGACTGCGGTGCGGGTGGGTTTTCCTCGGCCATCGGCGAGATGGGTGCAAAGTTGGGCGCAGAGGTGCACCTTGAGAACGCCCCGCTGAAGTATGCCGGGCTGAGTTACACGGAGATTTGGATCAGCGAAGCGCAGGAGCGGATGGTGCTGGCCGTGCCGCCGAGGGATATCGAGGCCCTGCGAGCGATCTGCGAGCAAGAGGGCGTCGAGATGGCCGACCTCGGGCACTTTGGCACCGAGAAGGCCGAGCTGGTGTTGAAGTTCCACGGCAGCGAGGTCGGGCGCCTCTCGATGCACCTTCTGCACGAGGGAATCCCGATGCCCACGCGGGAGGCGAGGTGGGCGGCGCCAGTTGCGAAGGCCACGCCTGCGGGCACGCCCGCCCCGCACGTCAAGGACGCGCTGCTGGCACTGCTCGCCACGCCGACGATCGCCAGCAAGCACTGGATCATCAGGCAGTATGACCACGAGGTGCAGGGGATGGGCGTCATCAAGCCCCTGGTCGGCCCTGGTATGCGTGGGCCGAGCGACGCCTCGGTCCTTGAGCCCGTCCCAGGCTCGGGGCTTGGCATTGCCATCGGTTGCGGCCTGCAAACACCCATCGGCGACCCGGCCCTGGGCGGCGACCCCTATCAGATGGCCCTGGCCGCGATTGATGAGTGCGTGCGCAACCTCGTCTGCGTCGGTGCCGACCCGGCGCGCTCGGCGATCCTGGACAACTTCTCCTGGCCCAGCTGCAACAAACCTGAGAACATGGGCGCGCTCGTCCGCGTTTGCTGGGGGTGCTACGACGGGGCGAAGGCCTACCGCACACCCTTTGTCTCGGGCAAGGACTCGCTGAACAACCAGTTGCAATACACCGACCCGGCCACGGGCGCGGTGCGGGTCATCGAGGTCCCCTTTACGCTGCTTGTTACAGGCCTGGGGATCGTCCATGACCTTGCACACGCGATCACCATGGACGCCAAAGCGCCGGGCAACTCGCTGCTGCTTGTTGGGCAAACCCCAGAGACACTCGGCGGCACGCACTACCAGCTCAAGTTTGGTCCATCACTTGCCCCCGGCATGCGCGCCATCCCGCAGACGGACCTGGCCCGCGGCCCGGCCTGCGCTCGGGCCGTCAGTTCAGTGATCCGCGCCGGCCTTGTCCGCTCGGCGCACGATGTATCCGACGGAGGGCTGCTCTGCTGCATCGCCGAGATGCTCATCGCAGGCAGCACGGCCGGTGCGTCCATCGGCGCACGCGTGGACCTGACCGCTGCGCACCGTGATCCGCTGCTGGCAGCCTTTGCCGAGGGCTCGTCGCGGTACGTGCTCGAGGTGGCCCCGCAGCACGAGGCCGAGGTGCTCGGCAAGCTCGCCGAGGCCGGCGTGCCGTGCGTTCGCATCGGGCAACTGGACGCCTCGGGCGTGCTGACGGATCTGAGCGGGGTGCTCTCGGTGGTCGTCAACGACCTGGCGGGGGCGTGGCTTGCGCCGCTGGACTGGTAGACACGGCAGCGCCAGCACCCGCCCAAACCGATATATGTTCTTGTATCAAACCCCTCCCCCGAGGGGAGGGGCAGGGGTGGGGTTGGCGCTCGCAGGAAGACCTGAAAAAAAAACAAATCACGCGCACGATGGTCGGCTCGGAGAGCCGACCTACCCACGGCTTCAAACCATTTTGCGCAGTTCCCGCCGAAGGACCTTGCCCGTCGGCCCGCGTGGCATCTCAGCCAGCACGCGCACCTCTGCGGGGACCTTGTACCCGGCGAGTTTTCCCCGGCAGTAACTGACGGCCTGCGCCGGGTCGATCGTCATCCCCTCCTTGGCCTGGACAAAGGCCAGGGGCACCTCGCCACGCATCGGGTCCTTGAGGCCGACGACGCCCGAATCCCGCACGGCCGGGTGCGCGTTGAGGACCTCTTCGATCTCGCGTGGGAAGACGTTCTCGCCGCCGATGATGAGCATGTCCTTGAGGCGGCCGGTGATGTAGAGGTGCCCGTCATCGTCGAAGCGCCCGATGTCCCCGGTGCGGAAGTAGCCACGCTCATCAAACGCGGCGGCGGTCTCGGCCGGGAGATTGAAGTACCCCTGCATGACGTTCGGCCCACGCAGGCGCACCTCACCGTCGGCATTTGGACCCAGCAGCCTGCCCGACTCGATATCGACGATGTGCGCATCCATCCCGCTGAGCATCGTTCCGACGGACCCCCGGCGGTAGTCCTGAGGCCGGCACCAACTGGCCGTCGAACTCGTCTCGGTCAGGCCGTACCCCTCGTTGATGCGGATGTTGAAGCGTTCCATGAAACCATCGGCCACGGCCTGCGGCAGCGGTTCACCCCCAGAGACGCAGAAGGCCAGGCTCGCCATATCCGCCGGGGATGCGTCCTTGACGTGCAGCAGCGCGTTGTACATGCTCGGTATGGCGATGACAACCGACGGGCGGTGCTCGCGGATGAGCCGGACGATCCGCTGGGGCACAAACCTTGGGGCGTAGACGACGGTGCACCCGACCGTCAGGGGTAGGAGCGTCAGCACCGTCAGCCCGAAACTGTGGAACTGCGGCAGCACGCCGAGCATCTTTTCCTTGCTGGTAAAGTCGATGTGCCGTCGGCATTGAGCGACGTTGGCCGAGAGGTTCCCGTGCGTGAGCATCACACCCTTGGGCTTGCCGCTGGTGCCGCTGGTATACAGCAGCACGGCCAGGTCGTCGCCCTTGGCCTGCGCGGGGATGTTCCACTCAGGGACGCGCTTGAGCGTGAGCTTGTTCATCTCGATCAGGTTGGCCCGCTGGGGGCGGTAGCCGAGGTACTCGAGCATGGGCGTTGCGGTGATGATCGTGTCGGGCTTGCAGTCGTCGATGACGTACTGCAGCTCGTCCTGCTTGAGCAGGAAGTTCAAGGGGACAACGACGCGACCGGCCATCCACCCGGCCAGGGCCGCGATCGGGAACGCCGCGGAACTCGGGAGCATGACGCCGACAGTTCTACTGGACGAGACCCGGGCCAGGTCCTCGGCCAGGTTGGCCGCCGCCACCAGGACCTGGATGCGTTTGTAGACGCCCGTGTCGTCGACCACGGCCGTGCCGAGGGGGCGACGCAGGCAGGTGCGGATGATCGGCCAATGGACGCTCATAGGGTGCCTCAGTTAAGTCAGGAGAGCAAACTCAAGCCGGGCCCTCGTTTCTGGTCCGGCCGGGGGGGGCGTGTCGATAAGCCCGACGGTATCAACCCAAAGGCAAGCACGCACCCCAGGAGGGTTGCCTGTGCCATCGGAGTCCCTAGCAATGCCCACCCGGCCAGCGAACAACAGACTGCTGCTCTGGCTCCCCTTGACGCTCGTCCTAGCGGGGCTTCCCCAGGCCGGGTGCAAGACGCAAAAGCCCGAGATGACCTACTTGCAGGCGTACGACCAGAAGCTTTATGCCCAGGCCCTGACCAAGGCGACCCCGATTGCCCAGGCCGCCAACGCGCCCGACCGCGAGACCGCGGCACTGGTAGCCGGGATGTCCGCGCACGCCCTGGGCCAGCCCCAACAAGCCCGGCAGTTCCTCACGCCCCTGAAGAACAGCCCCAACAACGAGATCGCCGGCAAGGCCCGCACCACGCTGGGCCTGGTTGCGCAGAGCCAGGGGCAGAACCAAGAGGCCAGCCTGCTGCTCAAGAGCGGGTCAGACAAACTTGACGGCAACGACGCCGCACGCGCCAAACTGCACGCGGGCTCGTCGATGGAAAAGATCGGCCTGGGCGAACTGGCGCGTCAGCAGTACAAGGCCGGCGTGAGCGAGGCGGACGACCCCAAGCTCAAGTCTCTGCTGAGCGAGCGGACCAAGCCCGTGAGGGTCTACGTGCAGACAGGCGCGTACGCCAGCCGGGCCTCAGCCGACGCGCAGGCGAAGCTCATCACCCGTGCGGCGGTTCGTGCCGGGCAGCCGACGCCGCTGGTGGTTGTTACGACATCTGCATCTGGGGGGACGCTCTACAGCGTGCAGATCGGGCCGTACAAGGACGCCGAGTCGGCTAAGACGGGCGTTGCGATGCTGCAACGGGCGGGGGTCAAGGGCGCGACGATCACCAGCCGGCGCGACCGCTGAGGTGCATGCAGACCGTCTGGCTTTATGCTCGTTGCCTCTCAGTTTGGGCGTTGTTGCTGGGTCTTCTCTGCGGCAAAGACCGGCGGCGTGCTGTAGAGGTTGTCCTTACGCGTGCCGGCCTTCTGGTCCATCCCGCCGGAGTAGAAGTAGGGGCGGTTGTTCGGGCAGTACCCCTCGTCGGAGTCGAAGCGGTCCAGAAAATCCTCGGGATTGGAGATCAATGACAGCCGGGTGAAGTTGGTCGGGGTGCCGGCAACATCGATCGCCTCTGGGCTGCCACCCTCGACCGGGAATCGCCCGTGGAAGGCGGGGTGCACAAATCTGATCGGCTGCCCCCAGGCATCGACGACGAAGATCACCGAGTTGTCCCCCGTCCCGGGTGCTGTGGCGTCGCCTGTAACTTGGACCTTGTTGCCCACAACGGTCAGCTCTCCACGGCGGATGAACTCCGGCGGTATCTGGTTGAGCAGCACCTTGCACTCGGGCACGTCCTGCATCACCAGGATTGCCAGGGCCAGGCTCGGGACAAGACCCCCGTCCGCACCACTCGGGCCACCCGACCCAGCGGTGGTCCGGGCATCAACGAGCGGGAACTTGTTCCCCGCCCGGTCGGTGTAAAACTCCGGCGGCTTGGCGTTTTTGACCGCGATGTACGTGCTCAGAGTCTGGTCGAGCACCTGCAGAACGTTCTGCGTCGCCCGCTCGCCACGCGATTGTAAAACCGACCGCCCGACCCCGATGGAGAGGGCGATCAAAACCGCGATGATCAAAAACACCGAGATCAACTCGACAAGGGAGAACCCCCGGGACCCCCGCCCGGCCCGCCCCGCACTTGTCTTTGCCAATGGTTGTGTCTGCATCATACGCCTTCGACCCCCACTCTTTGCCCAACAAGCAGCAGCCCGCCCACAGGGCGTCTGCCGACACCACTCCATACGCCCGGCACGGGCGTTCTGTTGCCCGCCCAACGCCGCATTCACAAAACCCTATCCGAACCCAAACAAATCCTAACGTCCAAACCCTGGCCCGGCAATAGACGAGCCAAAGTTCCCCCCGCCACCCCCACGTCCACCACCCCCGGCACCGCCGGAAGGGACCGGGGCCATGCCGGGCATTCCCTGGGCCATCTGCGGCATCAGCTCGACCTTCAGGATCAGGTCCGTTACACGCTCGCGGATATTGTCCATCATCTCGCTGAACATCCGGGCACCCTCGCGCTTGTACTCGATCCGTGGGTCCTGCTGGCTAAACGAGCGGTACCCGATCGACTCTTTGAGCTGGTCCATCGCATACAGGTGCTCGCGCCAGATGCCGTCGAGCACTTGCAAGAGCACCGTCCGCTCGAAGGTTACCAGTTCCGTGCGCAGATTCCCCTCGACCTTTGACCGGATCGCGTCGTTCCGCTCGTCGGCATCGACGCGCCGGAGCGTCGCGGGCAACTCATCGCCGAAGCGGTTGGACCACCACTTGGCCAGTTCGTCGTCGGTCTTACAAGCCTGCGCCTGGGCGACGGTCTTCTCGACGACGTTCTCCTGGACGAACCTTTCCTGCGCCTGCTGCAGATCCGCAAGCACCTGTGGCGGCAGCCGCTTCATCACTGCCTCGGGCGTCCACCCCAGGCCGAAGCGTGCGTTGGCAAACCGGGTCAACTCCCCCATCGCCTGCCGGGCGTCGGCGCGCATCATCTGCTGCGTCATGGCCATGCGGAACTTGATGGGATACTCGCGTTCACGCTGGGTGTACTTGGCCTGGGCTTTATCGACGATCAACTTCACCGCCGCGGTCGCCCCACCCTCGGCACGGGCCTTAGCGATGTCATCGAGGCTCAGCTCGATGTCAAACTTGCTCAGCGCCCAACGCCGCAACTCTTCGAGTGGATACTCCTTGTCCAGCAGGGGGATGACCCCGGCCAGGTCGGTCGATTCGATCTTCTCCTCGGCCGCGTGCAGGAGCCGCTCCTCGATCTTCTGCCGGGTTGCTGGCGTCGGGTCGGCCAGCTCGGCTGCGGAGAGCTCGACGCCAAAGCGTGTGCGTGCCCAGTGCGCCAAGCCCTGGGCATCAAACTCGACCTCGCTGGTAACGACGTCCCCGTGCAAACTCTTGCTCTCGAAGAACTCGGGCCAATACTCGCCGAGCGTTACGGTGATGTTGTTTTTGCTCTCGCCGATCGCCTCATCGCGGACCTTGCGGACGAGGTCCTCCGGCTCCATCCGGCGCAGGCGTGAGGAGGCCACAACCAGGTCGAGTTTTTGGCGGACCAGTTCGCTGGCGCACACAGCCGAGTAGTCCGGGTGCAGGAACGAGCTGCACGCGTCTTTGCTGGCATCGGCGATGAACTCGAAGATCAACCCGCGCAGGTCGCGTCCCTCGATGACGCGCTGGCGCATGCCGTAGAACCGCCGGCGCTGGTACTCCATCACCTCGTCATACTCAAGGATGTTCTTACGCCATTGGAAGTTGCGTTCCTCGACCTTGCGCTGGGCGGCCTCAAGGCGCTTGCTCAAGAACGCGCTCTCGAGTGGGACGCCCTCGCGCATCCCTGCCATGGCCAGGAACTTCTGCGTCGTCTCGCCGCCGAAGTTTTTCATCAGGTCGTCCTCGAGGCTGATGAAGAATCGGCTGGTGCCTTTGTCCCCCTGCCGGCCCGAGCGCCCGCGCAGCTGGTTGTCGATGCGCCGGCTCTCGTGCCGCTCGGTGCCCATGACGTGCAGCCCGCCGAGGTCCTCGGTGCTGGTGAACCAGCGCAGGCGGTGGATGAGAATCTTGCCCGTCTTGTCGAGTTCCTCACGCAGGCGGTCGGGGGGCATCTTGTTGATGGCCCCCTGGCTTAGCGTGGTGTGCTTAAAGGCCCAGTGCTGGAGCAGCTTGAGCTCTAGCTCTGCAAACGGCATCGCCTCGGCGTCGCGCTTGTTGATCTCCAAGACCGCCGGGGCGATCTTGCGATAGGCCGACTCGCGCAGCTGCTCCTCAGTGCTCTCGACCGTCGCGTCGCGCCCGATGATCCCCCGGCGGAGCCAGTGGTCCAAGAGCGCCGCCCGCGAGATCGGCGTCAGCTTGATGTCCGTGCCACGCCCGGCCATGTTCGTCGCGATCATCACCGCGCCGAGCTGCCCGGCGTTCTCGACGATGTGCCCCTCACGCTCGTGCTGCTTGGCGTTGAGCACCTCGTGCTTGATCTGGTGCTTCTGCGTCAGCATCGCGCCGAGCTTCTCGCTCTTCTCGACGCTCGTCGTCCCCACCAGCACGGGGCGCCCGACGTCGTGGAAGTTCTTGATCTCGTCGGTGATGAAGTCCCACTTGTCTTTCTGCCGCAGCAGCACCAGGTCGGGCATGTCGGCACGGACGACCTGCTTGTTCGTCGGGATCGCCACCACGTCGAGCTTGTAGATGTCGTGGAACTCCTGCGCCTCGGTGTCGGCCGTGCCGGTCATGCCCGAGAGACGCTTGTACATCTTAAAGAAGTTCTGGATCGTGATCGTCGCCACCGTCTGCGTCTCGTTCTTGATCGGCACCTGCTCCTTGGCCTCCACCGCCTGGTGCAGCCCGTCGCTCCACTGCCGGCCGACCATCGCACGCCCGGTGTTGACGTCCACGATCACCACCGAGGGCACCTCGCGACCCGTCTCAGGGTCGGGCATCGGCATGATCACATAATCCCGGTCGCGCTCATAGACAACGTGCGCACGCAGGCTCTGCTCGAGCAGGTGCGGCAGGTCCATGTTCTCGCCGACGTAGAACGAACCAACCCCCGCCGAACGCTGCGCCTCGGCGATCCCGTCGTGCGTCAGGTGGCACGCCTTGCGGTCCAGCTGCACCTCGTAGAACTGCACGTGCTTCTTCTTGGCCTGCTCCAGCCCCGGCAGCGCGGCCTTGGCCAAACGGAGCTCCTCGGTCAACTTGGGCACCTGCCCGCGGTCGGCCACCGAGCGGATGTCCCCCTCCAGCCCCTTGATCCGCAGCTTGCAACGCTCCAGCTCGTCCTCCGCCTCCTGCCACGGGCGCTGCTTCCGCACAAGGTGCAAGGCCAGCTTGTCTGCAAGCTCATACCGCGGCCGCTCCTGGTGCGCCGGGCCGCTGATGATCAGCGGCGTGCGGGCCTCGTCGATCAGCGTGCTGTCCACCTCGTCGACAATCGCAAAGTCCCGCCGCTTCTGCACCTGCTGCTCGGCCGAGGTCTTCATGTTGTCGCGCAGATAATCAAAGCCAAACTCCGACGTCGTGCCATAAACCACGTCGCACCGGTAGTGCAGACGCTTGAGGTCCTCCCCTTGCATGTGCTGTGGGTGAATCGCCCCGACGGTCAGCCCCAACGCGTGGAAGAACGGGAACGTCCAGTCGCGGTCGCGCTGCACCAGGTAATCGTTGACCGTAACAACGTGCACCTTCCGCCGCTGCACGCACGCCAAATACGTTGCCAACGGGGCGACGATCGTCTTGCCCTCGCCCGTGCGCATCTCGGCGATCTTCCCCTGCGCCAGCACCATCGCCCCGACGAGCTGCACGTCAAAGGGCCTGGCGCGGAACGGGGGCCGGCTGTCGGGGTACGCCAGCCGCACGGCGTCGTAGAACGCCGGGGGTATCTCCACACGAAGCCACCCAGGAACCAGCTCGGTATGCCCGCTGAACTCGCCGGCGTGGTCATACCCCGCGTCGGGCGGCGGTGGCGGAGCGTTCCGGGCAGCCTGGTACGTCTGCGGGATCACCACCGGCAGCGCCGCCGCCTCGGCCTTGAGGCGGTCGTACGTCAAACGGTGCTCACCACCAAGCCGCTCAGGGTCAAACTTGTGCGCAGGGTTGAGCACCTGCCGCAGCCCCACGGCACGGTCCATCGCCTCCCGGGCCGTGGCAAAGACCTCGGGGATCAGCGATTCCTCGCTCTCACCCTTGTCGTGCCGGTCGCGGAAGGAGTCCAGGCGGGCCTTGATCTGCGCGTCCGTCAGCACGCGCACCCCAGGCTCGAGGGTGTTGATCTGCATCACCTTGGCAAGGTAACGCTTGACAAATCGCTCATTACGCGAGCCGACAAAGCGGGCAATGATCGGGCCGAGGATGGGGATGTCGTTGCTAGCCATGGTTGGTTATCCGAAAACAGCAGGCCCGCGAGCACGCCGTGCTCGCCAAGCCCAAAGTGGGCAATAGATAGTGCAATAAACTCAAAGTGAAAATGTTTAAACTCGCCGCCTCAGCGGCTGGGGCACGCACGGACCGGGCCAGAGGCCCCGTCTCACGCGCACGCCGGCGGGGGCGTTGACAGGTGCATCACCAGCACGCGACTGGCCGCGATGTGCACACGCGTGCACACAACGCCCGGCCCACAACCCACCCCACGCTCGCCCACGCTCGTAAACCCGGCTGCAACCCCAACGGGTCGCTCCTGCTGCCGACGCGCCACCTGCACCTGCCTGACAACAATCTGCGGGCACACGGCACGCTCACCCGCGCCGGCACCCACACCCACAC
>JAJTGZ010000072.1 GCA_021299385.1 Phycisphaeraceae bacterium
GAGACCCTTGGCGAGATCGCGCAAGGCTCCCCCGCCGATGTCGATGCCGCGGTCCATGCCGCACGCTCGGCGCTCGCCCCGTGGCAGGCCCTCCCCGCCAGCGAGCGCGGCAAGTACCTCTACCGCATCGCCCGGCGCATCCAAGAGCGCGCCCGCGAACTGGCGGTCCTCGAAACCATCGACGGCGGCAAACCGATCCGCGAATCCCGCGACGTGGACATCCCCCTGGCCGCCCAGCACTTCTTCTACCACGCCGGGTGGGCCGACAAACTCGAATACTTGCCCTCGGGTAGGTCGGCTCTCCGAGCCGACCCTCGTGCGTCTACGCAAACACAACACGCTCGGCTCGGAGAGCCGACCTACCCACCGACCTACCCAAAGGGCGTCGGTGTCTGCGGGCAGATCATCCCCTGGAACTTCCCCCTGCTCATGGCGGCGTGGAAGATCGCCCCCGCCCTGGCCTGTGGCAATACCGTCGTGCTCAAGCCCGCTGAGACGACCCCGCTGACGGCCCTGCGCCTAGCCGAGATCTGTGCCGAGGTTGAGCTGCCGCCGGGCGTCGTCAACATCGTCACCGGCGACGGACGCACCGGCGCCGCGATTGTCAACCACCCCGGCATCGACAAGATCGCCTTCACCGGCAGCACTGACGTGGGCAAACAGATCGCCCTGGCCGTCGCCCGGCACAACCCCGGGCCTGGCGCCGCCCACAAGCGCCTTACCCTCGAACTGGGCGGCAAGGGTGCCAACATCATCTTCGAGGACGCCAGCATCGACCAGGCCGTCGAGGGGATCATCGAAGGAATCTACTTCAACCAGGGGCACGTCTGCTGCGCAGGCTCGCGCTTGCTCGTGCAAGAAAGCATCGCCGAGGTGGTCGTGCGGAAACTCAAATATCGCCTCAAAACCCTCCGCGTCGGCGACCCTCTGGACAAGAACACCGACATCGGCGCGATCAACAGCCGGGCGCAACTCGACAAGATCAAGGGGTACCTGAAACTGGGCGTGAAGCAGGGGGCGGGGCTGTATGTTGGTGGAAATGGTCAAATGGCCAAATTGCCAAATGGTCAAATGGATGCAGGGAGCGCTACGGCAGGGTTTGGCAAAGGGTTCTTCTGCCGGCCGTGCGTGCTCACGGGCGTGCAGCCCGCCCACGCCGTCGCCCGCGAAGAAATCTTCGGCCCCGTCCTCTCCGTCCTCACCTTCCGCACGCCCGAAGAGGCCCTCACCCGCGCCAACAACACACCCTACGGCCTGGGCACCGGCGTCTGGACCGACAAAGGAAGCAAAGCCCTCGAAATGGCCCGTAAACTCGATGCCGGCGTCGTCTGGCTCAACACCTACAACAAGTTCGACCCCGCCTCACCCTTCGGCGGGTACAAAGAAAGCGGCTTCGGCCGCGAAGGTGGCGTGCATGGGCTGCGGGGGTATCTGAAATAGCAGTGCGGGCCCAAGATATCCAACCCCCTCAGACCTTCACCTTCGGCGCCTTATAAAACGGCAGCGCACACACCGTCGCCCCCAAGCGGTCACCCTTGCCCGTATCAATCTCCACCTGCACCCCAGGCGTGCTGCTCGCCGACGGCACATAGGCCATCGCGATGCAGATGCCCAGCGTCGGGCTGGGCGCACCGCTGGTAACCACTCCCCCCTCGCGCCCACCGACGATGACCTTCATCCCCTGCCGTGCCGAGCGCTTCCCATCGACCTTCAGGCCCACCAGCTTCGTCGGCGGGCCGCCACTGTCGCGCGAGCGCTTCAGCGCGTCGGCACCGACAAACGCCTCCCCATCATCGACCGCTTCTTTGTCCAGGGCAATGGCAAAGTCAAGACCCGTCCCCAGTGCGTTTGTTTCTTCCGTCAACTCGTGCCCGTACAACGGCATCCCCGCCTCCAGCCGAAGCGTGTCGCGTGCGCCCAGGCCGCAGGGGCGGATCAACCCCTCGGGGGCCTTCTTCATAATCATCGTCATCGCCATGTCGATCATCCCCGCTGGCAGGATCACCTCCACGCCGTCTTCGCCCGTGTACCCAGTTCGGCTAACGATCAACTTGGCAATCAGCAGGTTCTTGACCGCGAACGTGTACCGCTTCAGCCCCGGTATCTCCTGGCTCACGGCACTGATAAACTCGATCACCCTCGGCCCCTGCACCGCCACCATCGCCGTCTTGCTCGTCTGGTCCTCCAGGCTCGCCACAAACCCACCCGCATCCTTGACAGCGTTGATGTGCGCGATCACCTTCTCCCGGTTGCTGGCGTTGCAGACGACCAGAAAATCATCCTCATCCATCCGGTAGACGATGATGTCGTCGTGGATCCCGCCCTGCGCGTTGCACAGCAGCGCATACCGGCATACGCCGGGCTTCATGTCGCGCACCCGCCGGGTGCAGAGCTTCTCGAGCAGCTTGCCCGCCTGCCGGCCGTGCACCTTCAGCCGGCCCATGTGCGAGACGTCAAAGAACCCCCCGCTGGTGCGCGTCTGCACGTGCTCGGCGGTGATCCCCCCGCCCGCGCTCCCGTCCGGGTTCGTCCAGGCATATGTCAGGGGCATCTCCCAGCCGGCAAAGTCGACCATCTTGCCGTGCTGTGAGTGGTGGTAACTGTTCAGTGCGGTCTTGAGCATGAGGTGCGCCTTACGGTGAAGTGGTTTGAGGGTCGTCAGGATAGCAGAAGCACACCCAGGCCAGCGAGAGGGACCAAAGACCCAGGGCATCTACCCGGGCAGTTGGTGCACATGCCCCAGCGCGGGCCCGAGGATGCGCGGGTGATCGCTCCCCGCCGCCGCCAGCAGGCGCGCCATCGGCTCATCGGGTGGTTCGTCCGAGAGTTTAAAGGTACCAAAGTGCACGGGCAGCACCCGGCGTGCGCGCATTGCCGCGGACATCTGCCAGACCTGCTCGGGCGTGGCGTGCGCCCGCACCCACGGGTCATACGCCCCAATCCCCATGATCGCCAGGTCAACCCCGTTCGCCCCCAGGTGGTCATACGCGCCCGTCATGGCCGTGTCCCCGGCAAAGAGCACCCTCGGCCCGTCCCCCCCGGCGTGCCCGAGCAGATAACTATTAAACCCGCGGTGCCTGTCCCAGCCCGCCCGAGCGCCCCAGTGCTTGGGCTCAATGGCGCGCAGCAGCAAATCCCCGACCTGGATGCTCTTTTTCCACCCCAGTTCATCAACCTGTGCAAACCCCTTGGGTATAAGCCCGGCGGTGTTGGCCGCGGTGATGACCCTGGGCGGTGCTTTGCCCCCCACCCGCAGCAGGTGCCGCAGCGTCGGCAAATCCAGATGGTCAAAGTGCGCGTGCGAGAGCAGCACCAGGTCGATCGCCGGCAGAGCCTCGATCGACACAGGCGGCGGGTGCAGCCGTGAGATACCGATCGTCCGCCCCGCAACGCTCAAACCAATCCGCCTGGACCAGACCGGGTCCGTCAATATCGTCTGCCCGTGCACCTTCAGCAGCACCGTGCAGTGCCCAAGCCAGCTCACCGCATGGGCCGAGGCACTCCACCCTGCGGTGAACTCTTCCTTGGCTTGCAAGGCCCCGTGCTCGGGCGACCGCGCCAGCAGCCCCAGCGGGTACCGCTTCGCCGCGCGTGCGGCTACGAGCGCAACCTCGGCCAGCTTCGCCGGTGGCGCACCCGCACCGTTGCCTACCAGTTTGGCCTTGACTTTGCCTATCAACACCCACAGTTTAGGGGTCCGCCGCGCCCCCGGCTGTGCCTGCCAAAACGCACAAGGCCCCGGCAAACGCCGGGGCCTGTGGGCAATGCGGTCGAGAGGAGTTGAACCTCCAAGCCCTTTCGGGCACTAGAACCTGAATCTAGCGCGTCTGCCAATTCCGCCACGACCGCCCGTGGAAGAGAAGTATACGCAAACGCCCCCAGGAGGGCGAGTTTGCCGGCCCGGCACCACCCCCGGCACGCTCGCGGGGGCATCGCCCGCCGCGGGCCCGCCGGGGGTTATATCTTTTTCACACCGGCCCGTTCTACGCTCCCGGCGTGAACCCCACCGCCCAACTCCTGCAACCCGAAGTCGAGGAGCTGATCCACAGCAAGTCCTTCGGCGAGCTGCGCGAGGTCCTCCACGGGCTGGACCCGGCCGACGTTGCCGACATCTTCCTCGAACTCCCACAGGTCGATGCCGCCGTCGCCTTCCGCATCCTCCCGCAAGACGACGCCGGGCACGTCTTTAGTTACCTCCCGCCCGACAAACAAGAGGGGCTGATCCAAGAGCTCTCCAAGGGCAACGAGAACCAGGTCGTAACACTCGTCGAGGGGATGGACACCGACGACCGCGTCCGCCTGCTCGACGAACTCCCCCCGGCAGTCGCCAGCCGAATCGTCGCCAGCCTCAGCCCGGAGGAACGCCTACGTACACAGTCCATCCTCGGCTACGCGCCCGGCACCGTCGGGCGGATGATGACCCCCGAATACGTCCGCGTCCGCAGCGAGTGGTCCGCCGCCAAGGCCCTCGAGCACATCCGCCGCTACGGGCGCGACGCCGAGACCATCAACGTCGTCTACGTCATCGACGACCAGGGCCGGCTCGTTGACGACCTGCGCCTGCGCCAACTCATCATGGCCGACCCCGAGACGCCCATCGAGGCGATGATGAACCGCCAGTTCATCACCCTCCGCGCCGACCAGCCGCAGGAAGAGGCGGTGCTCGAACTGCAAAAGTACGACCGCGTCGCCCTGCCCGTAACCGATTCCCGCGGGCACCTGCTCGGCATCGTCACCCACGACGACCTCGCCGACGTCGCCCAGCAGGAAGCCACCGAGGACATCCAAAAAATCGGCGGCGTGCAGGCCCTCGACGAGCCGTACATGGGCGCCAGCGTCTTCCAGCTCGTCAAAAAACGCGCCCCATGGCTCGGGCTTCTCTTTATGAGCGAACTGCTCACCACCAACGCGCTGAGCTTCTACGAGGACCAGATCGCCAAGGCCGCCGTGCTTGCCACGTTCATCCCCAGCATCATCAGCTCCGGCGGCAACTCCGGCTCGCAGGCGAGCACCCTGGTCGTCCGCGCACTGAGCCTGCGCGAGATCGGCACCGGCGACTGGTTCCGCGTCCTGCGCAAAGAGATCGCCTGCGGGCTGATCCTCGGGCTGATGGTCGGCCTCATCGGCCTCTTCCGCGTCAACGTCTTCGGCTTCTTCGGGTGGTTCAAGGACAACTCCCCCGAGCAGGCCCACTACCACACCCTCGCCATCGCCATCAGCGCAACGCTCATCTGCGTCGTCCTCTGGGGCAGCGTGATGGGCTCGATGCTCCCGCTGGTGCTCAAAAAACTACGCCTCGACCCCGCCGCGTCCAGCACGCCCTTCGTCGCCACGCTTGTGGACGTAACGGGCATCGTCATCTACTTCACACTCGCGATGTCCATCCTCGGCGGCACGCTCCTGGCCACACGCACCGGCCCCACCAGGCAGTTCACACTCCCCAGCGGCCAGCAGTACGTCATCTTCACCGACGACCGCGGCCACCCCAAGGCCGTCGCCCCCATGCACACCCTGCAAGAGAAAATCGACGTCCGCGAGTTCCAGGCCCCCGCCAGCAAATAGCCCGCCCGCCGCATCACACCCGCCTGCCCCCGACCGTGATCGCCACCGCCCCATACGCCGACTCGGTTATCGCGTAGTGCCCCACTCGAATCCGCATCTCCTCGGGGTTGATCCCCTTCTGGCGCATCAGCCGTTTCAACCCCGCCGGAAGCCCAAACTCTATATCCTCGGCCATCACGTCCCGCTGCTCGATCGTTCCCCCAAACCTCCCGAGAAGCACCCGGCACAGCTCCGCCACCAGGTCCTCCGGCGCGCTCGCGCCCGCCGTGACCAGCACCGTTGCATCGCGCCCCTGCCCGGGCGTTGCCACGAACCACTCGGGCCTGATCTCCGAGGCATCATCCAGCAGGTACGCCGGCGTGCCCACATTCCGGCTGATCTCCGTCAGACGCACGCTGTTGCTGCTGTTCTTGCTCCCAACCACCAGCACCAAATCACACTCGGGGGCGATCTGCCGAA
The DNA here is from genome assembly GCA_021299385.1 of Phycisphaeraceae bacterium. Taxonomy (GTDB): domain Bacteria; phylum Planctomycetota; class Phycisphaerae; order Phycisphaerales; family UBA1924; genus JAJTGZ01. Next base: position 6,022 of record JAJTGZ010000072.1, read on the forward strand.
CCGCCTGCTGCCGGTTCGTCGTCGCGTAACAAATATCACTCCCCGGCGGGTCCTTGATCTTCGGGAACGCCCTCTTGAGCGCATCGATCACCACCTGCGCATCGTCGGTGCTCAGCGTCGTCTGCGTCAGATAGACCAACTTGTCCGGGTCGATGATCGTCAGCCCAGCGATGTCCGCCGGAGACTCAACCACCTGCGTCGCCCCCGGCGCCTCACCCCGCGTGCCGATCACCTCCTGGTGGTCCTTGTGCCCGATCAACAGAATCTGGTACCCCTGCCGGGCGTACCGCACCGCCTCGCTGTGCACCTTGGTCACCAGCGGGCACGTCGCATCGATGCTCACCAGACCCCGAGCCTCGGCCTGGGCACGCACCGCCGGCGAAATCCCGTGCGCACTGAACACCACGATCGCCCCCTCGGGCACCTCACGCAGGTCATCAACAAACACCGCCCCACGATCAATGAACCGCCCCACCACGTGCCGGTTGTGCACAATCTCGTGGTACACATACACCGGCACGTCGGGGCAGGTGTCCAGCAAAATACCCACGACATCCACGGCCATGTGGACCCCGGCACAAAACCCGCGCGGGTTGGCCAGCAGCAGTTTCATCGAACATACTCTAGCACACGTTGCAAGCCCTCCCCTCCATCAACACACTGGGCCTTGACCCAAAAGCCCCGGTGCTCAACCTCCTGGACCGCTACGGCCCGACCGCCGCGCCCGCCCCAGCAGTCCCCACCGACGCTGCCGTCGATTACGCCCGCGCCCTCACACGCCGGCACCCCGAAAACTTCACCGTCCTCTCGCTGCTGGTCCCCCGCCGACTCCGCGACGACGTCGCCGCCATCTACGCCTTCTGCCGATGGGCCGACGACCTCGGCGACGAGACCGGCAACGACGCCCACGCCCGCCAGCGCAGCACCACCCTGCTGGACTGGTGGCAACACGAACTGGACCTGTGCTACGCCGGGCGCCCCAAGCACCCCGTCATGCTCGCCCTCGCACAGACCATCAACCGCCACAACCTACCCCAACAACCCTTCACAGACCTCATCGACGCCTTCAAGCAAGACCAAAAGCACACCCACTATCAAACCTGGGATGAACTGCTGGACTACTGCGCCAAAAGCGCAAACCCCGTCGGCCAACTCGTCCTCATGCTCGACGGCTACGCCCCCGCCACACACCCCGACCTCTTCACCCTCAGCGACGCCGCGTGCACCGCGCTGCAGATCACCAACCACCTGCAAGACTGCAAGCGCGACCTCCTCGAGCGCGGCCGCGTCTACCTGCCCATCACCACCACGCGCTTAGACGAGCCAACCCTCCGCCACATGCTCGCCAACGACACCGCCGCGGCACGCCAACGCTTTGCCAACGCCATCGCACCCCTGTGGGACCAAACCCAGGCCCTCTACAACACCGCCGCACCCTTGCCCAAACGCCTCAATCGCTCCCTCTGGCCGATGGTCTGGCTCCTGGTCCAAGGGGGCCAGCAGACGCACGCCGCGATTAAATCCCAAGGCCTGACAACCCTCTGGCACAGGCCAAGGCTCAGCAAGGCGCGCAAGGGGCTGCTGGTCCTGCGCGCAGCCGCCCTGGCCCTGACAGACAACCTGGTGCAGAAACCGGTGCGGGCATGAGCACCCCCGCGCCCGATCTCGCCCACGCCTTCGCCGCCGCCGGCACGCTCACACGCGCGCGGGCAAAGAACTTCTACCACGGCCTGCGCCTGACACCCCGCCCCAAGCGCGACGCCGTCTACACCATCTACGCCTGGATGCGCACCGGCGACGACGCCGTCGACGACGCGCCCGACCCGCAAACCGCGCTCGCACGCCTAGAGCACCTCCACCAACTCACAACCGCCGCTCTGGCCGGTGCCGCCAGCCAATCCGTCCACGCCCCCGCCCCGCTCGGCGGCGAGTGGTGGCCCGCGCTCACCAGCGTCGTCGAGCACTACCAACTCCCCCGTGAGATCCTCGACGACGCCCTCCTAGGCCTAGCCGAGGACGCCAAGCACACCGGCTACGAATCCCTCGGCGACCTCGAGCGCTACTGCCACCGCGTCGCCTCCACCGCCGGGCGTGCCTGCGTGCGCATCTGGGGCCTGACCGATGCCACACACACCACCCAAGCCGACGCACTTGCCGGCGAGCTGGGCGTCGCCTTCCAACTGGCCAACATCCTCCGCGACATCGCCCACGACGCCGCCACAGGCCGCTGCTATATCCCCCGCACACTCCTGGCCCGGCACAACCTCACGCACAAAGAGCTCCTCACCTGGCACACCCCCACCCGCTGCTCGGCACTCATCGCCGACCTCGGCAGCCGGGCCGACCGCGCCTTTGCCGCCGCCGACGCGCTCGAACCACTCATCACCCCCGACTGCCGGGCCACGCTCTGGGCCATGGCCCGCATCTACCGCTCCCTACTGCACACGCTCTTAGCCGACCCACGCCGGTGCGTCGCACCCACCCCGGCACGCATCCCGCACGCACAAAAACTCCAGATCGCAACCGCCGCCCTCGCACGCCGCGGGCTGCAAGGGGTGCTCGCGTGAGCACCAACGCACGCCCGTGGGACGCCATCGTCTGCGGTGCCGGGATCGCCGGCATGGCCGCCGCCCTCGCCCTCGGCCGCGCCGGCGCACGCGTGCTCGTCCTGGAAACCCGCAAAAAACTCGGCGGCCGGGCCACCAGCTTCACCGACCCACGCACCGGTGAAGAGCTCGATAACTGCCAGCACGTAACCCTCGGCTGCTGCACCTCCTACCTCCACCTCCTCGCCCACCTCGGCATGCACCACGCCCTCACCTGGCACGACCAGCAGTTCTGGATCGAGCCGGGCGGACAACGCTCCACCATCAAACCCTCACCCCTGCCCGCCCCAGCACACCATGCCCCCTCGCTGCTCCACGCAAAGTTCCTCACCCTCCCCCAAGCCGCAACCCTCTCCCTCGGCATCCTCGCCGCACTTGGCGCAACCCGCGCCTCCTGGCAAGGCCGGCTCTTCTCCACCTTCCTCGACGAAGCTTCTCAACCCGAAATCCTCCGCAAACGATTCTGGGACCCCGTCGTCATCTCCGCCTGCAACCTCACACCCGACCGCGTCGACGCCTCGCTCGCACTCAAGGTCTTTCAAGAAGGCCTGCTCTCAAGCCCCCGTGCCGCACGCATCGGCATCCCACGCCTCCCACTCGCTCGCCTCTACGATGCCTTCGCACCAACGCTCGCACAATCACACGGCCAGGTCCTCCTCGGCGCAAGCGTCGCCCAGATCGATGAGCACCGCGTAACCCTCGCCGACGGCCAGACCCTCCACGCCGGGCACATCGTCTGCGCACTCCCCTACGAACGCGCCGCCACCACCATCAACCCCGCACTCCAAGCACGCGACAACCGCCTGGCCCCCCTGGCCAACATGCCCCACAGTCCGATCCTCGGCGTGCACCTCGCCTTCGACGCCCCGGTGCTCGATGTCCCACACGCCGTGCTCATCGAGGGGGCAACACAGTGGCTCTTTGCCAAGGACCCCTCGGGCGCGCGCATCCACGCGGTGATCTCCGCCGCGGACGCCTGGGCCGATCTCGACGAGCACGCCACCATCAACCGCGTCCTTGCCGACGTGCACACCTACTTCCCCCACTCCCGCACGATCCCGCTGCGCTGGGGCCGCGTCGTGCGCGAGAAGCGCGCAACCTTCGCCCCCACACCCACCTTCGAGCGCCTCCGCCCGAGTGTCCAAGGCCACAGCCGGCTCCTGCTCGCAGGCGACTACTGCAACACCGGTTGGCCCGCCACCATGGAAGGTGCCGCCCGCGCAGGCTACGCCGCCGCCAGCGCCATCCTCGGCACAGACCTGACCATCCCAGACCTCCCACCAGGCCCCTTTGTCCGCCCCGCCAGCGCAGCGTGGTAACCCCACCTCACTTGCACACCCCGGCAGGCCAACGATCAGCCGTGCCCCGCGCCAAGCATCAACCCGCCCCCCACCCCACGCAGGCGGCCCCCCGCTTCCTCCACGCCGTGCGCACAATCGAGGGGACCGCAACCCACGGCCCAACAACCTGGCACGCCCCAACTATCCACAGCGCACTGATAGCGCTCCCCAACACGCCACTGCTCCAGCGTGCCGTGCGCGTCCTTGGCCCACGCGCAGTCACCCTCGCCGTCGAACTCGACCCCAACCAGCACGCTATCGACCCCCTCCTAACCCCGGCTATCGAAGAGGGCTACCTCCACCTCCGACTCGCCCCCTGGGCCAACGCGCTCGGCCCCAACTTGCTCCTGGCCGATGGACTCACCAGCGTGCACACCCACGCCCAAGCACAAGACTTAGCCCAAAGGCTCTCAGCCTCCGGCATCCCCGCCCAGGCCTTCGCCTCCCTCAGTCCCGCCACCCCCAACGCCACCCCCGCCGGGCAACCATCAACGCTCGTCCGCCTCCCCAAACGCGGCTCCTTCGCCGTCGATCGCGTCGGGCTTGTCCCCGCAGAAGATGTCCGCCGGCTCCTCACCGTCCGCGTCCTCTTCGTCTGCACCGGCAACACCTGCCGAAGCCCGATGGCCCAGGCCATTGGCCAAAGCCTTGCCGAGCGCCTCCCCCCAGGCAGCGTCCCCATCGAGGTCCAAAGCGCTGGGACCGCCGCAACCGACGGCTCACCCCCAACCCCCGAAGGAACCGAGGCCCTCCGCTCCCTCGGCTTCACCCCGCCCAGCACGCGCTCACGCAGGCTCACCACCGACCTGCTCTCCTGGGCCGACATCGTCTGGACGATGACACAGTCCCACGCCCGCGCCACATCAGCACTCGCAGCACCACTGACCCCCACCCCGGCCGGCAACGGCAGGATCGTTCAAACCCTCGACCCCGACGGACACGACGTGCCCGACCCCATCGGAAGCCCGGCAAGCGTCTACCGTTCCACCGCGCAGGCCCTGCACAGGCTCATCGCCAAGCGCTTCGCCCACCTGCAAGCCACCCAGACCCAACACGCCAACGACCAGACCAACGACACGGAGGCCCGCACATGAAACTCGGCCTGGGCGCAGATCACCGCGGCGCGCACTGCGCAAAGCAACTCCACGACCGCCTCGTCTCACTCGGGCACGACGTCCGATCCTTCTCCTCCCTCGCCGGCGAGCCGTGCGACTACCCCATCCCCGCCTACAACCTCGGCACCGCCCTGGGCCAGGGCGCCATCGACAACGGCATCCTCATCTGCGGCACCGGCATCGGCATGTGCATCGCCGCCAACAAACTCCCAGGCGTCCGCGCCGCCATCGCGCACGACGAACTCACCGCCGAGATCAGCCGAACACACAACGACGCCAACGTCCTGTGCCTCTCGGCCGACCTCCTCGGCCAGCGCCTGATCGAAAAAATCGTCGACACCTGGCTGGCCACTCCCTTCCAAGGCGGCCGGCACGCACGCCGAATCCAAGAAATCCAGGCCATCGAAGCGGGAAAAGACCCAGCCGACAAGGCCTAGGTCAAACTCTTAACCCCTCCCCCAGAACGTTCTGGCGGGGAGGGGCAGGGGTGGGGTTGGCTCACACCAATACGCCCGATGCAAACACGAGTGCCCCGAGCAACGAGCCATCAATAAGAGGTTCGCGGAGGATGCGGAGGGTGACGGAGGGACGCGGAGTTAAAGCGGGGTGAGCGATTGGTAAGAGAAGAAAACTGTGATATGGGTTAGGGGCTTGTGCCAGGGCTGGGCACCGAATCATCCGCCGCCGCCGGTTTTGCGCTCTGCCAAAAGCCCTTGGAGGTTCGTAATGTCCTGAGTGTCATGAGGTCGCTCCACGGTGTAGCCCGCACGTCAGACAGCGGCGTGCTCTTGTTGTTCCGGTTATCGATAATCTTAATGGGGACGTCCTTCAGTGTGATCTCGGCGTCGAGGAACCAGGTGTTGGCGGGATTGATTTCTGCGAGTTCCCGCATGGGGATGAGCCGGACGTTGGCAGTGGTCGCCTCGGGCAGGCGCAGCAACTGTTCTGTGTGCCCTGGGGACCCCATCGATGAGTAGTTCATATAACTATTATCACTGGTAGCTACAAAGGCACCACCACTATAAGTCTTGCCATCGATCTCGACTCTCGCGAGAAACGCCACGCCGTCGGGAACCTTTTTATTTGCCAGATCATCGGCACCCCCCCAGTCTTGGCGCACGTTCGGATCGATCGCAAAGTGCAGTTCTCGGTCAGGGCCCTCGTGGTATTCGGAGACAACGATGTTGACCACATCGAGATTCAACCCCCGCTTGAACGCTTCCAAATCGGCCCCTGTGAGCGTCCGCGCCTGCACCACCTCATCGGGGTTGTCGACAATCTTGATCGGCACCGAGAGCTCCCACGTCAGTTCGGACGCGACCAGTGCGAGTGCGGCTCCGTTGCGCCGAACCTTCCCCGCCAGGTGCACTTCAACGCTGAGCGTTGCCGGGCCGAGGGGTGTGTCGCGCCGAACCCTCGTGCCGGTCCGGTCAAACCTGCTCCCGCTGCTAGGCGTGCCTTGCGGGTGGAACACCGATGACCCGGCGATCTGCCAGTATCCGTTGTCCGAGAGCTTTGCCGAAAATGCCGGGGGCGTCTCTTCAAACATCAAGGGCATGAGGCGACGCCGGCTCTCCTGCGGCACGCCGTTGATGCGCCAGTTGCGGACCTTGTATCTTGCACCAAACTCTTGGTTGGTCCCCAGGCGAGATGCCACGGGTTTGATCTCAACGACAGCATGCCCCCCCCGCGCGGCCACAGGGCGCGCCGTGATCACCGGCTTGATGCCGTTGACAAGCACCTGCTGCGCCTGCTCGGGCGTCAGCAGGCCTTTGAGGTCCACGCCCTCAAGCAGGTCCGCCCACGCGCGCGTCCAGACTCGCGTCTCCTCGGCCTGGAAGGCCAACACAAGGGCCACGGCACGCTTGGACTGCTCTTGATCGAGCGTTTGGTCCCGCAGGCGGGTTGTGATCTCAACAACGGCCTCGTCGGCGCGTGCCCGCGGCCCCATATTGGCCATGAGTTCCAAGGCACCCATCGGCAGGTGCTTGACGATCGACGTGCCCGTCGCGGCCGAGTAGGCGAAAATGCCCAGCGGCGTGGCCGCGATGAGCATGATCGCCATGCCACAGGCGATCACGCCCCGCTGGCGGGCACGCGCACCAAAGCGCACGCCCTTTCGCCCCCGCGCAGGTTCCAGGCCCGTGCCACACTCAGGGCAGGTGCGTATGCCCGGATAGATGCCGACAAGATCAAATCGGCAGCGGGAGCAGTGCGGATGGTCATTGACCTTCCGACCGCGCCAGCCACGCAACACCACCACCACCCCGGCCAGCACAAGCGTACTCCAGATGACGACGACCCCGGCACCCATGAAACAAGGTTATGACGTACCGGTGAACGAATACAGATCGCCGATGTTTCACGTACGGAACCCCTCCCCCAGAACGTTCTGGCGGGGAGGGGCAGGGGTGGGGTTGGGTCAATCAGCGAGGTGGCGTGTGGTAGTGGGGCGTGGTGAAGTTACACAGTGACAAAGTGCCAGAGGTGCAAAGTTGCAAAGGTTCAGAGTGTGGCAATAGGCCACTTTGCCACTTTGCCACTTTGTCACCCCGCCACTTCCCCACTCCGCCACTTCCCCCACCCTCACACCACCACCCGCCCCTTACGAAACACCCTCTGCCCCCACCGCCCCGCCAGCGCCGGCTGGCAGACCGCCCCCGCGATCGCCGCCCCCGCCACAACGTCCGTCAGCCAGTGCGCGTCAAAGAGCAGCCTGCAGAGCATCACGACGCCCGCCAGCACGACGACCACCCACCGGATCGCCGGGTAGAGGCTCGCCAGCATCACGCTCATGCCCACGGCAAAGGCCGTGTGGCTTGAAGGCATCGACCAGAGCTGCGCGTGCGACGGCGAGCCAAGGTCCCAAGCATGCACGAGAATCTTCTGGCCATTGTCGCCGAGGATCGGATAAACCCCGAACGGGCCGAGGAACGTCTCATGGTCCCCGAACTGCGGCCTCGGGCGCCCAATAAGCATCTTGGCCCCGAACGTCGCCACGCTCATCAACGCCAACGCCACGCCATAGTCCAGCAGCCGCACACGCTGGCTCTTGTCCAAAAGCACAATCAGCAGACAAACCAGCACATTGACAGAAAACTGCCCGTACTGCTGCAACGCCATGAGCTCCCGCCGAAGATCACCCCCAAGCGCCCGGCTGTGCAACCACCGGTCCACCACAGGGTCCAGCGGGTGCAGCACAAAGACCCCCACAACCCCCGCAATCAAAAACCACCCCCACCAACCCAAACCCAGCCAGCCCGCCCCCACACCGGCCCCTGGCTGGCGCAGCACACCGTGATCTTGGCTAATCTGCTTGCTCGTGCCGTCTGTGCTATCCAACCTGTGCTCCTCGCCGGCCCGGAGCACGCGTGCACGTGCGTGGGCATCGTCTTGGCACACCGGGGGCCTCGCCCTGGTGCTGCTGTGCCTGATAGTGTATCTGCCGGGGTTGACCTCGATCCCGCCGGTTGACCGCGACGAGTGCCGGTTCGCCCAGGCCAGCAGGCAGATGTTCGAGTCGGCCACCCTACCGGCTGAGCGCCAAGACGTGCGCACCGACGCGCAAGGCAGGCCCCTGGGCCCGCACGCAGGCGGCTGGGTGGTCCCGATGGTGCAAGACCGACCACGCCTGAACAAACCCCCCCTGGTCTATTGGCTGCACGTCGCCAGCGCGTGGGCCTTCACCGCCGGCGACCCGGCACGCGACGCGATGTGGATCTACCGCATCCCCTCGATCTTGTGCGCGATCATGGCGGTCCTGGCAACCTGGCGCATCGGGCTACAGATGTTCGACCCTCGGGCCGCCTGGCTGGCCGGGAGCCTGCTAGGCCTAAGCCCGATGGTCGTCTGGGACGCGCACCAAGCACGGGCCGATCAGCTGCTCTTGGCGTGCACGACACTGGCGATGCTGGCGCTGTGGCGCTGCATCAAAGCGCCCGGCAGTTGGGGGTGGCCAATAGCCCTGTGGGCGTGCGTAGGCCTGGGCATCCTGGCCAAGGGGTTCATCACGCCGATGGTGGTGGTTCTTGGCCTCGGGGCGTTCTGCGCGTGCACGCGCTCGCTGGCACCGGTGCGGGCGGTGCGGGCGTGGCTGGCGCTGCCGGTGCTGCTGCTGATCGTCTCACCCTGGCTTGTGCTCATCGATCGGCACTTCGGGCTGTGGGCGTACACGTCGATCGTGTGGGAGGAGACCTTCCGCCGGGGCGCACTCGGCAGCCGGGAGGGGCACTTTGCCCCGCCCGGGACGCACCTGCTCCTGCTGGTGGTGCTCTTCTGGCCCGGCTGCTTCGCCACGGCCGAGGGGTTTGTGCTGGCCGTGCGCAGGGCGTGGGGTGGGCCGAAGATAGACCGGACGCAGGCCCTCTGGCCCAGGTTCAAGCAGGGTTTGGCCCGTGTGCTCCGCACGCGCGCACAGGGGCGCGCAGCCGAGTTGTTTTTGCTCTCCTGGATCGTGCCCGCGTGGATCGTCTTTGAGCTCAGCCCCGCCAAACTCCCCCACTACACACTGCCGATGTACCCGGCCATCGCGCTCCTCTCCGCCCGCGCGGTTCTCTCAGCCAGGCTCCAACGCCCCCTGCCCGCGCTCGACGCGGGCCTATTCATCTGGACGCTCATCCCCGCCACGCTCGCGCTTGGCCTAATCGGCGTGCTCCTGATACCCGCCTGGACGAACAACGCCGTGCCTACTGGCTGGCCCGCTGTTCTCGTCGCGCTGGGCGCTGTGGTTGCGTTGGTGCTGCTGGCGCTGGCGCACAGGCGGTTCCGGTCCGGCCATGCCGCACATGGGCAACTGCTGGGCATCGCCGTGGGCATCTGCCTGCTTGTGCCGACGCTGCAAGTGGTCGCCCCCGCGCTCGTCCCAGGCCGGGCGAGCGCGCGGATCATCGAGCGCCTCCACCAGATCGATCCCTCGGCCACGCGCCCACTGGCAAGCACCTACCACGAGGACAGCATCATCTTCCACTCCCGAGGCCAGGTCCAACGCATCGCCAGCACCGACCTGCTCACCTGGCTGAACGCCAACCCGCAGGGCCTGGCGATCGTCCGGCTCAAGAGCATCCCGGATGCCCTCGCCGAGGAGAAAGTGCTGGTGAGGGACCAGGCTTCGGGCCTAGGAATTGTTGGTGGTCCGGTGCCGTGAGGGAGGAAGTGGCCGAGTTGCAAAGTGGCAGAGTGGCAAAGCAGCCGAGTCGAGTGGTGAAGGCCGCTCGTGGGTTGGTGCGTGTGAACCCCACACATGCCCCTCCGCTCGGGGGAGGGGTTATGAGGAGACAGACAAACCACTCCGGCACTCAGTAACTTGGCCACTCTGCCACAACCACACCCGGGCCTTACTTCTTCTCATACATAATCGCCGCCTGCGCCGCGGACAGGCGTGCGATCGGCACTCGGAACGGTGAACAGCTGACATAATCCATCCCGACCTTGTGGCAGAAGTGGACGCTCTTGGGGTCCCCGCCGTGCTCGCCGCAGATGCCGACTTTGAGCTTGC
>JAJTGZ010000073.1 GCA_021299385.1 Phycisphaeraceae bacterium
TCATGTATGTTGTAGTGTCGTTCGCATTTACCCTGTTTGTTCTTTCAGAAACCCCTTTGATAATTGGAAGAAGGAGAAGCACGTGAAGAATCTTGCTCTGGCTCTTGTTGCTGCTGCTGGTATCGCAGCACCCGCGTTCGCTCAAACCACGCCCACCTCGGCCACCTTCGAGTTCCGCCTCGTCCCGCAGGGCGCGGCTAGCTCGCTGGTCAACGGTGGTAACGTGACCTCGCCGTCCGTTACGTTCTTCGTCCAGGGCCGCGCCCAGACGGCTGCCAACACCACCAACTACGGCGTCCACCGCTGGGGCTCGCTGCCCACTGGCCAGACTGCTACCATCTCGGCCACCGGTGGCACCCTCGCTCGTGCGCTCTCCAGCACGACCAACTTCGGTCGCTTCCGTGGCGGCACCGCCGTTAACTTCGCCGCCATCCGTCCCACCGCCTCCCCCGACACCAGCAACACTGCGACTGGCAACGTGTCGACCGGCTCCAACCAAGGCGTGAACGGCGTCTGGTCGGCCTCGTCGATCAGCGGTATCGATGCCTACCGCGGCTTCTCCTACACCAGCGTCGATGCGGACACTGGTGACCCCATCGCCAACCCGCTCCTTGCCACGCTCGTCACAGACGGCTCATTCTCAGCCTGGGCGAACCTCTACTCCTTCACTGTCACGGCGTCGTCCTTCGGCACCGTTAACGTGAACGCCTCGGGTGCGCTCAACCTCGCCGTGAGCGTCACGGACACGGGCACCTGGACCCCCGACCTCCTCCCCAACGTTACTCCGGTCAACACGGCCTTCTCCTTCAACTACATCCCCACCCCGGGCGCCGCCGCCCTTCTGGGCCTCGGCGGTCTGATGGCTGCTCGCCGTCGCCGCTAATCAACCTCGGCCCTCCGATGTTGACGCAAACACAGGCCTGCCTCCAGGTCTGAGACTTGAATCCAAAGCCAGGCTCCTCTCACGAGGAGCCTGGTTCTTTTTTGCATCACCGCTCCCCCTTCGGCTCCGCAGATCATCCCGTTCACCGATGTTTCTTGTACCGAGCCCCTCCCCGAAGGGGAGGTGCAGCCATGGGGTTGGCCACCTCAGACGCACAAGGTTCACAGTGGTCATCCGATCGCCAGCGCACGCCCAGCGGCAAACCAATGCGCCCAGGGTGATTCCGGGTCCGAAAAGGCACCCTAAAGTCGCCCGGCACCTCACCTCCCTTTCGCACGGCCACCCGCACGCACCCGTTTGCCCCCGCACGCCAATGACCCGCCTCGCTCTGCAAAGACCCATACGTTGATCCTGGCGGCAATCTATCCCGTGCTCGTTTGGTTCCTGGCCTACCGCTATCGGCGGACGCCCATCGGCATCGCGATACCAATCCTGGCCGGGCTTCTCGTGGCAATACTTGCCCCCATGCTGCGGGTTTGGGCCGGGCGGAGTGCCGAGGCGCTCGTACCGCTGGTCTATGCCGAGAGCGTGCTGGTGCTAGCCGTGGGCGTTTGGCTCTCGCTGATGCCCCGCCGAAAGCCCGGCGGCGGGCACTACTGCCCGCACTGCCACTATGACCTGGCGGGCCTAGACACCACCACCCCCGGTGCCGTCTGCCCCGAATGTGGCGGGGACGTTACCCCCGCCTCGCTCAAATCCTGCTCGACCTGCCAGGCCCCCACCGAGGGCCGCGACCTGACACGCACCGGGCAACGCTGCTCCCGCTGCGGCACGATCCTGCCCTTGATAAGGGCTGCCAGCGTGGCCAACAGAGCAGATGCCACCGGCAAGTGAGCCGCCGGTTACAGCTGCCGGCGCGTGTGGGCCTGATAAGCATGGAGCTGATAGTTGTTGCCCAGGCGTGTCGAGGTCCGATTACACCATCTTCACGCGTGCGGGCTGTCCCAAGCCGTTCAGGCCTACCCGCCGGTGGCGTCTATTTCCGGAGGCTCGCACCTGTTGTGGATTGGCTGTCGATCAGACATGATGATGGCGTAGGGGGCGTAACAGACGATCCGCCCGGCGATAGACTTGCAAAGCAGCAACGCGTGACCAAGAACCCCACCAAAGTCGCCTGTATCTTCGCCCTCATCTTCGGCGCCTGGGCCATCGCGTTCTGGGCGTACAAGCCGAGCGCAAGCTCGCTGACATTCGCCGACCCAGCCTCGGCCACGAGCCAAAGCCCAGGCCCGCGCCTGCACGCCGACGCCGGAACACCCACTCTTACCAACTCATCATCGGCTTTCATCCTCAAGCCCCCCGCACCCCTCAAAGACCCGGCACCAAGCACTATCCCCACCTCAACGCCCACACCAACACCGCCGCCGGTGGCAATCCAGAGCCCCGCGCCAACACGCCCGCAACTGATCCCGCCGGAGTTCACCGACTACACCGTTCAGCGCGGCGACGCCGGCTTTGACGGCATCAGCCGCCGCATCTTCGGCACCTCCAAGTTTGCCGACGCCATCAGCCGGGCCAACCCCCTCGCCTCGCCGCACAAACTCCGCGTCGGGCAGACGCTCCGCATCCCCAAGGACCCGGCCAACATCCAGGGCCGCATCGAGCCCGCCCGCACAACCGTACCCACGGCAACCAACGCCCCCGCACCGACCCACCAAACCACCACCGGGGCAACACCACGCGTGCACACAGTCTCCCCCGGCGAGACTCTCTCGGAAATCTCTAGGCACTACTACGGCACGGCCGGTAAGTGGAAAAAAATCCTCGCCGCCAACCCGTCGGTCCTCACCCGTGCCGAGCGCATCAAACCAGGGATGGAACTGGTCATCCCCGAGCAATAACAGCAGCGGGGGGGGCATTGCCACGCCCTCACGCCTCGGCACCCTCAACCTCAACTAGCCCCACCGCACCGATGCCACGCAGCCCCCCGGCCGCGAACTGGTCGAACGCGTCGCGCACCTGCGCAGGTGAAGACGCCGCACGCACCGCCTCCTTGAACGGCCTGCACCCGACCTGTATTCCCCGGCCGTCCAACTCGCGCCCCAGCCGCTTGCCAAACCAACTGATCCGCCGCTTGATCTGCACCATCGCGTAGTGCTCGCCTCGGAACCCGAGCATCCACGCGAAGTACTGCCGGATGATGTCGAGTTTCTGATCCGTGCTCGGCTCGGGCGGCACCACCCCCGTCGTCTGCAACGCCCACGCATCCCGAAAAATCCACGGCGTGCTCAACGCCCCACGCCCGATCATCACCCCGGCGCACCCCGTGCGTGCCAGCATCGCCGGCACGTCGTGCGCCTCGCGGATATCACCATTGCCGATGACCGGTATCGGCAATGAACGCTGCGCACACCTCCCCACGGCCTCGACCACACGCGCGATCCCCGCGTGGCTGACCTGACCCGTGAACTTCTGCACCGTCGTCCGCCCGTGCACCGTGATCGCCTGCGCCCCGGCATCAACCAGCCTCGGCGCCAGCCACTCGGCCACGGGCTGGTCATCGAACCACCCCAGCCGCATCTTGCACGTCAACGGCACGTTGAACTGCTCGAGCACACGCGCGCACCGCCGGGCGATCTCCATGGCCGTGTCGGGGACACAGAGCAGTTTGCTCCCGCCATCCTTCTTTGTAACTTTATCAACCGGGCACCCCATGTTGATATCAACGACCGTCGCTCCGTGCTCGACGGCCCACAGCGCGCCCTCGGCCATCGCCTCGGGGTCCCCGCCGTAGAGCTGCATCCCCACCGGCTTGTCCTGGGCGTTGGTCCGGGCAAGGTCCAGGCTCGTCGCGCTCCCCCGCAGCAACCCCTGCGGCGACAGCAGGTCCGTGCACGCTAGCCCCACCCCTCCCTGCGCCCGGCACGTCAGCCGAAAGGCCAGGTCGCAATACCCTGCGATCGGCGCCAGCAGCAGGTTGGTCGCAAGTTGGACGGGCCCGATTTTTAGCACAGGCAAGGGTAGTAAGGTTCGCTACGCCGTGTGCCGAGTCGGGCGCTCTCGCTCGGCACGAGCCCCAGTGCCAAACCTTTTCTTGGAGTGTGCGTAATATACTTGTTGAAACAACTAAATCGCCCCGACCATAAAGAGAACCCATGCACACCCAACTCACCACCGACCGCACACCCGGCATCCACCACATCACCGCCATCGCCAGCGACCCGCAAAAAAACCTCGACTTCTACACCCGCACCCTCGGCCTACGCCTCGTCAAACGCACCGTCAACTTTGACGATCCCGGCTCCTACCACCTCTACTTCGGCAACGAACTCGGCTCCCCGGGCACCATCCTCACCTTCTTCCCACACCCCGGCGCACGGCCGGGCGTGCAGGGCGTCGGCTACCAGACGGCTACGGCCTTCGCCGTCCCCACCGGCTCGCTCCCCTCCTGGGCCAAGAGGCTCGACGACATGGGCGTTCGGGTCATCGAGCGGGACACACGCTTTGGCCAACCCCTCATCCGCTTTGCCGACCACGACGGCATGCAACTCGAACTCATCGAAACCCCACACGCAGACCACCTGCTGAGTTGGAAAGACGGCCCGGTCGGCGCAGAGATTGCAGTGCGCGGCTTCCACAGCGCAACGCTCACGCTGGGCGAACTCCAAGAGACCGCAGACGTGCTCCAAACACTCGGCTTCACCCAGCAGCAGACCGAAGGCAGCCGTACACGCTTCATCGCCCACCCCACCGCAAGCACGCACCCCGGCGAGCCGATCGCCAACATCATCGACATCGTCGTGGACCCCGACGGCCAGCCCGGCCGTCTCGGTGCGGGCGTCGTCCACCACATCGCTCTGCGCGCCAACAACGACGCCCAGCAGGCACGCTACCACGCCAGGCTCTCGGCAGCGGGCCTGGGCGTCTCCCCTGTGCGCGATCGCAACTACTTCCGCTCGATCTACTTCCGCACCCCAGGCGGCGTCCTCTTCGAGATCGCTACCGACGCGCCAGGCTTCGCCGTCGATGAGCCTGCACCCGCCCTGGGCATGGGCCTCAAACTCCCTGCCGAGTATGAACCCCTGCGCAGCAGGCTCGAAGGTACTTTGCCCCCGATCCACATCCCAACCACGCCCGGCCTGGCCACGCACCACCACCGCTTCGATGCCAACCCAAACAGCGCCGGCACGCTCATCCTCCTGCACGGCACAGGGGGCGACGAACGCTCCCTGCTCCCGCTTGGACGCAAGATCGCCCCGACCGCCGACCTGCTCAGCCCACGCGGCAACGCCCTCGAAGGGGACCAGTGGCGATTCTTCAAGCGCCTCCGCCCGGGCGTCTTTGACCAGGCTGATCAAGCCGTGCGCGTGCGCGAACTAGCCCAATGGCTTGCCGCCGCGGGGCAGCGTTACGCGATCAACCCGCAGGCCACGGCATATGTCGGCTTCTCCAACGGTGCCAACATCGCCGCGGCGATGCTGCTGCGTGGCCAGGCCGGTGGGATCAAGCGTGCCGTGCTCATCCGCGCGATGGTGCCGGGCGATCCCATGCCGGGCGTTGATCTGCGCGGCGTGCGCGTGCTGATGCTCTCGGGCAAGGATGACGAGATGGTCCCCGTCGAGAACGCCAACCGGCTGGCCGCGATGCTCACAGAGGCGGGGGCGACGGTTGACCACCACATGCTCGATACAGGCCACGGGCTGGTCAAGGCCGACGTTGAACTCGCGATGGCATGGCTCGGCAAAGAGATTCCTGCCGCACTGCCCCATGCTGCACTGGCATAACGGGCACTGTTGGAGGTAGATAGGCAGGGGGGGACCCCTGCCCCACCTAAATTAAGCAATCGTCGGCAACCACGCTGCCAGCACGTTCCGCGCCGCGGCCAGGTCCTTCAGGTCGATCATCTCTGCGGTCGTGTGAATATACCGCGTCCCGACCACAATCCCCACCGCCCGCGCGCCGGTGCCGGACTGCTGCGCCGCCGCACCATCCTGCCCGCCCCGCAGCAAAATCGTCCGCTGATACGGTATCTTATTCTTCTTTGCAACCCCCTCGACATCATCAAGCAGCTGATGGTCGCTGATGAACGATGAGTCCATCACATGCAGCCCGAACCCCTTGCCATGGTCGGTTACCGCCTCATCGGCCGGCACCCCGGGCGTGTCGCAACTGAGGGTTACGTCGATCCCGATGCCGATGTCGCACCCCACGGCTGTCGCTGCCGTCTTGGCCCCGCGCAGCCCAACCTCCTCCTGTGTCGTAAAGATCACGATCACCTCCGCGGCGTGCCCCTTCCCCTCATCCTCGATCTGCCGCACCGCCTCGATCCCAAGCCAGCACGCCACGCGGTTGTCCATCGCCTTGCTCACGGCCTTCCCGTTGGCCGGGTTCTTACCGCTGCCCAGCAGCATGAACGGGTCGTTGTAAACCAGAAAGTCACCGATCCGCACGCGCTTCTTCACTTCCTCAGCCGGCAGCCCCGTGTCGACGATCAGTTCCTTCACGTCCGGGATCTTCTTGCGGTCCTCATCAGTTGAGATATGGATCGGCCGACCACCCGGGTTCATCACCGCGTCCAGGTCCCCCGTCTTGGTAACCAGTTTTACACGCCGAGAGAAAAGGTTCCGTGTGTCAAACCCACCCGCGGGCGCGACGCGGATATACCCCTTCTCGTCAATGTGCCGGACATAAAAACCGATCTCATCCATGTGGCACAGCAGCGCCACACGCGTCGGCCGACCCCGCTCGTTCTTGGCCACCTTGGCACCCTTGCGGCTGGCCGGACGCGGCGAACGCCGGCAGATCAGCGACCCCATCGCGTCGGTGCGCACCTCGTCAAAGAGGCCCACAACCTCCTTCTCGATCAACGCCCGCACGCGTTCCTCACGCCCGGGTACGCCTGGTGTCTCGCACAAACGCTTGAGTAGGTCGATATTCATCCGCGATTCTAGCGGGGCAAACGCCAAAGTTACAGTGGGGGGCCGCACGCGCCCGGCGGCGTCCTCGGCTACGCTCACCCCATGCCCACAGCCTCGGATCTGGCCGTTGACGTCTACGACGCGGTCAAAACCTACCGCTCGATGCGCAACACCATCCACGCCCTCCGCGGCGTCTCGATCACTGTCCGCCGAGGTGAGGTCTTCGGCCTCCTGGGCCCCAACGGCGCGGGCAAAAGCACACTCGTTAAAATCCTCATGACCGTTATCACACCCACCTCCTGCCAGGGCACCATGCTCGGCAAACCCATCGGCGACAAACCCACACTCGCAAAGGTCGGCTACCTCCCCGAGCACCACCGCTTCCCCGATTACCTCACCGCCAAGCAGGTCCTCCACTTCTTCGGTGCCATGAGCGGCGTCGACCGCGCCACCCGCCGAAAACGCGCACCGATGCTCCTGGACATGGTCGGCCTCAGCAACGCCGGCAACCGCACCGTCCGCCAGTTCAGCAAAGGGATGCGCCAACGCCTCGGCCTCGCACAGGCCATGATCAACGACCCAGACATGCTCCTGCTCGACGAGCCGACCGACGGCGTAGACCCCGAAGGCCGACGCGACATCCGCAACCTCCTGGCCAACCTCCGCGCAGCCGGCAAGGGCATCCTCATCAACACCCACATCCTCGCCGAGCTCGAACTCCTCTGCGACCGCGCCGCAATCATCCACTCCGGCGAGCTCCACAAGCAGGGCACCATCGCCGAACTCACCACCTTCAACGCCGCCTACGAAATCGAGGCCCGCCCAACCGCCGCCACGCCCGCGCCCAGCGCCGAGGCCCTCACCGCCGATCTCGCTCACCTCGCCGGCGCACAACTGCAGATCACCACCAAGCCCACAGGCGAGGTTCTCATCCGCTGGGCCACGACCGACCCGGCGGATATCCAGCCGATCATCGACCGACTCCGCGCAGCCGCCTGGCAGGTTACCCGCGTCTACCCCTACCGCGCCACCCTCGAAGATGCCTTTATCAAGGTTATCGAGCAGGCCAAAGCCCAGGAAAACGCCAAGAGGCACACACCAGCGCACAGCACACCCACCGCCGGGGGGCAGCCATGACCAAAGTCCTCACCCAAACCGGCGCGATCTTCTACGACGCCTACCGCGAACTCAACGCGCGCAAAATGTTCTGGATCAGCCTGGGCATCTCCCTGCTCGTCGTTGCCTGCTTCGCACTCATCGGCATCAACGAAAAGGGTATCTCCATCGCCGGCTTCACCATCCCCGGCATACCCATCAACACGGGCCTCTTCTCCGAGTCGTTCTTCTACAAACTCATGTTTGTGAACGTCGGCGTCAACCTCTGGCTCGGCTGGGCCTCCACCATCCTCGCCCTCGTCTCCACCGCCTCCATCATCCCCGACTTTGTCAGCAGCGGCGCCATCGAGAACATGCTCGCACGCCCCATCTCGCGCATACGCCTGTTCCTGACCAAGTACCTCGCCAGCCTCCTGTTCGTCTTCCTCCAGGCGACCGTCTTCACCGCCGCGTCCATCTTGGTCATCGGCGCACGCTCGGGCGAGTGGCTCTGGGGCCTCATGCTCGGCGTACCCCTCGTTACGCTGTTTTTCAGCTACATCTACTGCGTCTCCGCCCTCGTCGGCGTCTGGACGCGCTCCACACTCGCGGCACTCCTGGCCGCGCTGGCCCTCTGGGGCGTCATCTTGGTCGTCGGCATCGCCGAGGCCGCAACGCTGCAGTGGCGCGTCGGGCACAACACCAAGATCGTAACTTTCCAGAAAGACGTCGAGGCTACACAACTGCAGATCACCAAGGAAACCCAGGCCGGAGCCGACGCCGATCGTCTGCAAACGCTCCGGACACAGCTTGATCGCAAGCAGGCCGACCTCGCCGAACGCCAGGCCAGCCTCCAGTCCGCCGAGTTCTGGCACAACATGATGTACGCAGGCAAAACCATCCTCCCCAAAACAGCCGAGACCAAGGAACTACTGCTCCGCGCCATCGCCACCGACGCCGAACTCGAAAAACTACTAGACGACCCCGACGACCAACCCGGCCGGCAGAACCGCGGCTTCCTGGGCCCCGCAGACAGACGCACCATGCGCGAGGTGCAGAAGATCATCGACAACCGCTCCGTCTGGTGGGTCCTAGGAACCTCGGCGATCTTCCAACTCGTCATCCTCGCCTGGGCCAGCCGAATCTTCGCCAAGCGCGACTTCTGACCCACCCTTGGCGCGCACCGCAATCAGAACCCCTCCCCCGAGGGGAGGGGCAGGGGTGGGGTTGATCCTCCACGATAACCCACTCAAAGCAACTGATCTAACCGCTCTGCATATATGCATGAAGAGGTTCGCGGAGGTTGGCGGACAAACGCGGAGTAAACGCCTGGGTTGATAGTCTCTACCGCCAAGGCCAACCTCACCAGTAAACCACTCTGAAAACCTCTGCACCTCTGCCCTATGAGTAATTCCCCCTCTGGGCCCTCAGGGCCTCTGGAGTAAAGCTATCTCTCCCGATCCAACCCACCCTTCCCATCCTTCTTCATAATAAACAGATAGTTAAACCCCCGCAGAAAAAAGTTCTCCTCCACCGCTGCCTTGTGCCAGTTGCCCTTCTGCAGCTTCTGGTTCTGCCGAACCACCGCAATGATGTCCACCGGCATGAACCACCGCCGCATGATCGAGAAGAGCTCAAAGCCGATGGGCATAAACTCATTGACCCCGCTCGGCTTCTTCTTGTACGAGTCCGACACGTACAGCCCCATGTACTTCCCCGCACGCAGCACCCGGTGCAGTTCCCTGATCACCA
>JAJTGZ010000015.1 GCA_021299385.1 Phycisphaeraceae bacterium
GGGAGTACACGGGGGTCCATCGGCCCATCGACGCCCAACCCCCACACCACCGAGCGTAGCCTTCGGCCCTTGGGCTATTCCTGGCCGTGGTTATGAGACGTGCTGCAGAATCGGCACCCTAACGTAAACCATCCACCAGAAAGTTCTGGCGGGGAAGGGCAGGGGTGGCCCATGGTGGTGCAGGCTTCCAGCCTGCACGGCAAACAAAGTCAACCACCGAGGCACAGAGGCACCGAGAAGAAGAGGATGCCGGGTTCTCTACCTGCTGGCTCAACCCTTCTTGCTCTGTGCCTCGGCGTTTCTGTGGCCGATTGCCTCTGCCGCACGGGCTGGAAGCCCGTGCCACCAAATCAGTACCCCGGTCGGCTCGGAGAGCCGACCTACCCAGATCACCCCGATCCGCCGATTGCAAACCCACCGGCCCGGCAAAAGGCCGCGAAATCTTCGATTGTTTTGCGGCCACTGCCGCTGAAAAACTCATAGGCATTCACCGTAACCCCCGGCTGGAGCATCCGCAGCGGCTCATCAACATCCGGCAACTGAATCTCCTGGGCCACCTTGTGCGAGAGCGCATCATGCAACGGGATATCCGGCAGCGCATGGAGCACCGACCGCCCCATCTCCTGCGCGTCCCCCGCGACGATCCGCTGTCCCTTTGGGGAGAAATAGTCCATGAAGTGCCAACGCCGGGTCCCTTCTTCGGTCGTGGCGATCCAGTCTTCGGGCGGGCGCACGCCCCAGGGCTTCCACCCGTGGTCGAAGGCGAGTTTGACGAGCAAACCCCACTGGAGGTTGCTGTAGGTGCGCACGCCGTGGGGTGCGGTGAGTTTGCGGGGCATGTGTGAGGGTAGCAAACGCGGGGTGTTGCAGGGTCAGTCGTTGGGGTTGCGCATCAGTTTCTTAAACAGGGGCGTCAGGACCAGGATGAGCACCCCTGCGCCGATGGAGGTTACAACGAAGAGGAAGAAGAAGTCGGCCTGCACACTGCCCGTCCCGGCCGAGAAGTTCCAGGGAAGTTTGACCGCACCGCTCTCGATCTTCTCGGTCTGTGCCGCGACGAGACCCCCGGCCAGGTTGGCGATGAAACTGGAGATGAACCAGATGCCCATAAGCAGGCTTACAAATCGCACGGGCGCGGCCTTTGTCACGTACGACAGCCCCGTCGGGGAGAGGCAGAGTTCGCCAAGCGTGTGCAGCAGATAGGCCCCGAGGATGAAGATGATCGAAGCCGGGCGGACAACCGCCGACGGGTCCGTCGGGGTGCCGACCTGGATCGTCCGTGCGCCCATGACCAGCAGGACAAAGCCCGCCCCGAGCAGGATCAACCCCAGCGCGATCTTGCCTGGCTGGCTCGGGTTCAGCCCCTTGCGTGCCAGCGCAGTCCAAAGAAGCCCGAAGAGGGGTGCAAAGATGAAGATCAACGCGGGGTTGACGGACTGGAACCAGGGCGTCGGCATCTGCCAGCCGAGGATGCGCGTGTCGGTGTAACGGTCGGTAAAGAGCGTCATGCTCGAGCCGGCCTGCTCGAAGGCGAACCAGAAGAAGGCGTTAAAGAGCATGAAGATAAAGATGCTCGCCACCGGCCCGCGGTCCCCCGGGCGTTGCACGGCCACAAACCAGACCGCCAGCACCAGAACCACACCGCCGAGGATGCCCGTAACAAGCGGGTTCATCAACCCGGCGATCCCCGACAGCAAGTTGTTGTGAAACAGCCACGCAAACCCCGCGGCCAGGACCAGGCCACCGACCAGGAATACCGGCGAAAACTCCCCGGCACCCTTGGGCTTCTCGCCGATCCCCTTGAGGAACAAAGGCTTACCGATCAGGTATGCCCCCAAGCCCAGGAACATGCCGACGGCAGCGGAGCCAAAGCCCCAGTGCCAACCGACCTTGACGCCCAGGGTGCCGCAGATGAACGCGCACAGGAACGCGCCCAAGTTGATGCCCATATAGAAGATGCTAAAGGCCCCATCCCGGCGTGGGTCCCCCTCGGGGTACAACTGCCCGACCATGACGGAGACCGAGGGCTTGAAGTGCCCCGTCCCGATGACGATCGTCGCCAGCCCGAAGATGAAAACGGTCATCCCGATCGGCGCGCCGTGCAGCGAGCCCATCCCTGAGACCGCCAGTGCGATGTGCCCGAGCATGATCAGGATGCCCCCGACGAGCATCGACCGGTGCGTGCCGATGAGTTTGTCGGCGATGATCCCCCCGATGACAGGCATGAGATAGGCCAGGCCCGTATACCACCCATAGAGCGTGCTAGCCGAGGCGTCCGACCACCCCGGCCCGGGGTTGAAGCCCGCAACCTGGCCCTGCGGGAGTTTGTCCAGCCGCACCCCCGACATCGGCGTGGTGAGATAGAGCACCAGCAGCGCCCGCATGCCGTAGTAGCTAAACCGCTCCCACATCTCGACAAGAAACAGCAAGAACAACCCCGGCGGGTGCCCCAGGAACGTCCCCTGGGCGGCAGGGGTCAGACCTGGGCGCACAGGGGGATTGCTAGCAGTTGTTGCCAAGGTGTACCTCCGGCGAGAGGGCAAAGAAGCCCTCGGGCGTGGCCTGCGTGTTTACTGGGCCGTGTTGACGTCCCCGCCCCGGCGGTTGACCTGGTAGAGCGTCGGGAGGATGTAGTTGCGGCCCTTGTAGACAAAGACCTGCCCGCTGAGTGTGAACGTAACGCTCTCGCCGGCGCGGTCGAGGATTTTTTCCATACCCGCCAGGTTCATGCACGGCAGCAAAACCATCGGCCCATCGCTGCGCCCCTGCGCATCGGCATCGAAGGTAAAGAGGAGTTCGCCGGTCGCGCCACGCGCAACGCGCCCTCGGCGGGCCGTCAGGAAGGTCCCCTCGCGGAGGAGTTTGGTACCGGTCGTGGCCGGGGTGTCGGCGGGCGCCTGCGGCTGGTTGGCCGGCGGAGTAACAGCCGGCGCCGGGGTAGCTGGGCGTGCGCGTTCGAGGTCCTTGATGATCTGCTCGGGTGTTTCAGCCGGGGGCTGGGCCGCCGGGGCGGTGCCCATCAGCCACGCGACAGAGGTGAGCAGGATGAGGGCGCAAGCGATCAGTGTTGGACGGGCCATGAGCGACTCCTTGCCACGACCATGTGGTGCGCTGGCGGGAATCCTATCGACCCGGCAGGGCGAGCGCGATCGAAAATGGACCCTGGTACTGGGTACCCCAGATATGGGTACCCCGGATCTCCGAGCCGGGCGTCTATAGAGTTGAAGAGAAATACGCCCGCCCCGGAGGTTCGGGGTACCCGATGCAACGCGCGTGTTCCTTCCGTGATCCATACCATCCTTGCTCAACACCAAGCACCCCAACCTGGCGACGACGCCGGAGGCCCGCATGAATCGCAGAACCATCCTTGGCAGCGTCATCCTTCTGATCGTGGTAGTGGGGGTCTTAGGGGGTCTGGGGCTGTGGAAGTATCGTGGATTCACCAATGCACGCGAGGCGGCCGAGGCCACGCCGTGGGACCCGAGTGAATCCGTCGCCTCGGCCACCGCCAGGCTTATCCCCTTCCGCATGAGTCAGTCGGTCGTCGGCACGGTCTCGGCTGTGCGGTCGATCACGCTCAAGAACGAGCTCGTCGGGGTCGTCAAAGAGGTGCCCGTGCAGTCGGGGCAGGTCGTCAAGGAGGGGGACGTGCTGGTGGTCTTGGACGCGAGCGTCGACCAGGCCCAGATCGCCGCGGCCGAGGCGAGCGTACGTGCGGCGGAGGCGAACATCCGTGCCGCGGAGGCGGAACTTGAACTAGCCGAGACCAACGCCCGCCGGCTGGAGGGTGCGGTGGCCTCCAACGCCGCGCCGCAGGCGGACCTTGACCGCGCCCGCGCGGAGGTCGATCGGGCCAAGAGCGGGTTGGAGCGCGACCGGGCGATCGTCGAGCAGTTGCGCGCCGCGGTGATGCCGTTGCAGACGATGATGCAGAAGAAGACGATCAAGGCCCCATTTGCGGCGCGCGTAGGCCTGGTGGACACGCACCCCGGGCAGTACCTGCCCGAGGGCACCGAGATCACAACGCTGCAAGAGATCGCCAAGCGTGTGTATATCGACTTCATGGCCCCGCAGATGCTCGCAATGACGCTCACCCCCGGCAGCACCATCACCTTGACCGACGACGACGGCACCGCGCTGGGCACCGCCTCGGTGCAGGCCGCCGACGCACGCGTCAACCGTGTTACACGCAGCACGATGCTCCGCGCGGTGGCCGACGGGGCCGTTGCGGGCCTCTCGCCGGGCGCATCGGTGCGTGTTGCACTGCCCGTCGGGCCTGAGCGTCAGGTGGTTGTCGTCCCCGTTACGGCGCTCGGACGCGGGCCGGAGGGGGACCACGTCTTTGTCCTGCAACCCGACGAGAAAGGGAAAACCCGCGCCAAGCTCCGCCCCGTCGTCGGCGGGGCGTCCATCGGCAACGAGGTCATCATCCGCCAGGGGCTTGAGCCCGGCGAGATCGTCGCGGCCAGCGGCAGTTTCAAGCTCCACGACGGCGTCGGCGTGGACATCGCACCCGCCGCGGGTTCACCCCCGCAGGCCACCACTACAGGTAAGTAACACCATCCTTCCTACCCGCGCCCACTTGCACCGGCGTCAAAACGAGCACCCAGCATGAAGTCCTTCACCGACATCTTCATCAAGCACCCCGTCCTGGCGATCGTCGTCAACGTGGCGATCCTGCTCATCGGGCTGCGGGCGAGCATGTCGCTGCCGATCCAGCAGTTCCCCAAGATCGAGTCCTCCTCGATCATCATCACGACCGTCTACATCGGCGCCAGCGCCGAGAACGTCCGCGGGTTCCTGACCACACCCATCGAGCGCGCAGTCTCGGCGATCTCGGGCATCGACTACATCGAGAGCAGCAGCACCGCCGGCGTCAGCGTCGTAACGATCAAACTGAAACTCAACCATCCGCGAACGGAAGCACTCGCGGAGGTCAACGCCCGCCTGCAGCAGATCCGCGGCGAGCTGCCCGCCGAGGCCGAGCCGCCGACGATCGAGGTCCAACGCGCCGACCGCCCGTACGCGACGTTCTACATCGCCTTCAACTCCGACACCATGCCAATCCCCGCGCTGACCGACTGGCTCACACGCCAGATCCAGCCCCAGTTCGCCACGCTGGCCAACGTCCAGCGCGTCGGCATCGAGGGTGGGCGCACGCTGGCGATGCGCATCTGGATCGACCCGCAGCGCCTCAGCGCCCTGGGCCTGACGGCCGGGGACGTCTCCGAGGCCCTCCGCCGCAACAACTTCCTCGCCGCCGTCGGACGCACCAAGGGGGAACTGACGCAGATCGACCTCTTGGCCAACACCGACCTGCGCACCGTCGCGGAGTTCGAGCAGCTCATCGTCGAGCAGCGCGACGGCGCGACCATCCGCCTCGGCGACGTCGCCCGCGTCGAGCTCGGCACCGACGAGGCGATGATGATCGCCAAGTACGCCGGCAAAGAATCCGTCTACCTCTCTGTCTGGCCCCTGCCCGGCGTCAACGAGATCGCCATCAGCAACGCTATCAAGGCCAAGATGGAAGAGCTCCGCCCCACGCTCCCGCCGGGCACCAACATGGACTTCGCCTGGAACGGCACCGTCTTCATGGAGGCCTCCCTCAAAGAAATCAGCAAAACCCTTGCCGAGACCGTCCTCATCGTCGGCCTGGTCGTCTTCATCTTCATGGGCTCCATCCGCACCGCACTCGTTCCCCTCATCGCCATACCCATCTCCCTCGTCGGTGCGGGAATCTTCATGTCCCTGATGGGATTCAGCCTCAACCTGCTTACAATCCTGGCCATCGTCCTGGCCGTGGGGCTGGTCGTTGACGATGCCATCGTCGTCGTCGAGAACGTCCAGCGCCACGTCCGCGAGGGCAAGAGCCGCACCGATGCCGCCCTCATCAGCGCACGCGAACTCGTCGGCCCGATCATCGCCATGACCATCACGTTGGCGGTGGTCTATGCCCCCATCGGTTTCCAGGGTGGGCTGACGGGCGTGCTCTTCCGCGAGTTTGCCTTCACGCTCGCCGCGGCGGTGATCGTCTCGGGGATTGTCGCCATCACACTCTCGCCGGTGATGTCCGCGGCCATGGTGCGCCAGGGTGGCAAGCAGAACGCCTTCACCGAAGTTGTCAACCGCGCTTTCGATCGCGTGCGCGACGTTTATTCCCACATGCTCGAGAGTGCCCTGCGCATGCGCTGGGCGATCGTTGCCGCCTCGCTGCTTGTTACCCTCGCCGCCGTGCCGCTCTACATGTTCTCGGGGCGCGAGCTTGCACCGGTCGAGGATGAGAAGCACGTCTTTGTCATCCTCCAGGGCGCGCCCGACTCGACGCTGCAAGAGAGCAGCAAGCAGGCCAGCACCGTCGCGGAGATGTTCAAGCAGATCCCCGAGTCCAAGGGTGTCTGGAGCATCGTTACCCCCGGCTCAGGCTTCGGGGGGATGATCGCAACCGACTGGAACGATCGCAAACGCAACACCAAACAGATCGCAGGGGAGGCCTTTGGCATGCTCTCGGTCCTACCCGGCGTGCAAGCCTTCCCCGTTACACCACCCCCCCTGCCAGGGGCCGGGCAGTTTGATGTCGAACTCGTCCTCAAAAGCCAGCTCCCACCCGAGCAACTCCTCGGCGTTGCGCAGCAGGTGCTCGCCGAGGGGAATGCCGCGGGCATCTTCATGTATGTTGACACCGACCTGAAGATCGACCTGCCGCAGGCACGCGTCATCGTCGACCGCGACAAGGTCGCCGACCCCGACGGGGCCCCACGGCACTGCTGGACCTCAAGGTCCGCTCACCCAGCGGCGAACTCATCCCCGTATCGAGTTTCGCCAGCATTCAGACGACCGCCGCACCACGAACACTCAACAAGTTCCAGCAGCAGAACGCCGTACGCATCAACGCCGGCGTCGTGCCGGGCGTAACCAAAGAGTTTGCTCTTACCAAACTCGAAGAAATCGCCCGCAAGGCCGGCGGTGGAGACATCACCCTCGACCACGCCGGCGAAAGCAGGCAGATCCGCAAGGAAGGCTCGGCCATGGCCTCCTCGCTCGGGCTGGCCATCGCGCTGATCTACCTCGTCCTGGCCGCACAGTTCCGCAGCTTCCGCGACCCGCTCATCGTCCTGCTCGGCAGCGTCCCGCTTGCGATCTCCGGCGCGCTCGTCTTTAGCTTCCTCGACTTCACCACCATCAACATCTATTCCCAGGTCGGCCTTGTTACCCTCGTGGGCCTCATCGCCAAAAACGGCATCCTTATCGTCGAGTTCGCCAACGTGTTGCAAGAACGCGGCCTGGACAAACTCACAGCCATCCGCCAGGCCAGCGCCACGCGCCTGCGCCCGGTGCTGATGACCAGTTTCGCCACCGTCTTCGGGCACCTCCCGCTGGTCTTTGTAACCGGCCCCGGTGCCGCGGCAAGAAACTCCATCGGCACCGTCCTCGTCGCCGGTATGACCATCGGCACCATCTTCACGCTCTTTGTCATCCCCGTCATGTACCTGCTGATTGCCGCCAAGCACAAGCACACGCCTGAGCAAGCCGAAGAAACCACCGGCGCCACAGGCCCGACCCCACTGCCCGCATAACCCACAGGCCCAAAGTAAAAAAACCCCTCCCCCGAGGGGAGGGGCAGGGGTGGGGTTGGCTTGTCTTATCCCTCGCGCACGCACGCGTGCATCAGCCGCATCAATCCGCAATCTTCGGCACGCTCTGCTGCGCAGGCGCCTGGTTGCCCAGCGGGATCTCCCCGTTGTGCTGCTCGAACTGGCGGATCACCTGCCCGAGGCTGATCGCCAGACGCTTGGCGCCGCGCCAGTTGAGCACCACGCGCGAGCCGATATCAAACAGGATCGCCGGCTGGCCGTCCTGGCCGGGCATCGGCATGTTCATGCCAAAGTCCAGCACCACCTCGTCGGGGGTGGTCGTCGTCCGGATGGTGTTGGCGTAGGTCGTCTTCATCCGGTGCTCCTCGATGCGGAGCTGGATCTGCTGCTGCTGTTGCTCGGACATGTGTGCTCGCTTTTCAACTGCGGCCAATCGGCCAGGCCTCGGGTCCAACCTCCAGGCACGCGGCCCACGCCGGGCCGCACGCCATCACCCCGCCGAACCGTCGGCAGGGCCATGAGGATAGTCCTTCCAAGCACCCCCAAGGGGATCAACGCAAAAAATACGCGCAGGCAAAACCCCGCAGCGCACGCCCTGTTTAGACGTTCTCGCCACGCCCGACCGTCTGCCGGCTCTCGGGTGTTACAGGGGGGAGGGTCTCGCTCCGGTTCAGTTGCTGCCGGGGCTGGGAGGTCGATTGCACGTCCACCTCATCCTCCACGCCCTTAAGCCCCTTCTTGAACTCGACAATCCCGCGCCCCAGCGACTTGCCAACCTCCGGCAGCCGGCTGCCGAAAAGCAGCAGCATGACCGCCCCGATCAGGATCATCTCGGGCAACCCGAAGTTCTGGAAAAAGCCTAGGCTCAAACTTGGCACCAACGCAACAGCGTTCATAATCTCCACCTTGCCGGCACCGCAGACACCACACCCATTCCCTGCCCGCCGCCCAGTCGCCGGAACCTCGGCAGCCGATACCAAACACCACTCACCACAAGCCTAACGAAGTCTATACCACTCCCATTGCCCACGTTCACAACCAGCGCCGATTTTCGACAAACCCCACCCATCCCCGTTAAAAACACCTACCAAACTCCTGCCTATTCCTCCCCCGCGATCCCCACCGCACGCTCAGCCGACCGCACCACGTTCAGCAGCAGCATCGTTACCGTCATCGGCCCCACCCCCCCGGGCACCGGGCTGATCCAACCCCCAGGCCCCAACTTCTCCCGCACCTCCGCAAACGCCACATCCCCGACCGTCTTGCTCTTGCCCATCTCCCCGGCCACGCGATTGACACCCACGTCTACCACGATCACCCCAGGCCGGACCATCTCCGCCGTAACCAACCCCGGCACACCCGCCGCCGAGACGATCACGTCCGCCTCCCGCGCCAGCCCCGCCACCGTCTCTGCCCCGGTGAACTTGTTGCAACTGATCACCGTCGCCTCCGTCCGCATCAGCAGCACGGCGATTGGCTTGCCCACAACATCACTCGCCCCGATCACCAGGCACCTCTTGCCGCGGAGTTGCACGCCCGTGCTCTCGAGCATTTTGACGACCGCCAGTGCCGTGCATGGGGCCAGGCTGCTGCGCCCATAGACGACGTTGCCGATGTTCGCCGGGTTGACACCCTCGACGTCCTTCTCCGGCGCGATCAGCCGCTGCACCGAGTACGGGTCGATCCCCTCTGGCAACGGCATGTGCAGCATCACCGCGTGTACGTGCTCTTGCGTGTTCAGCAGCAGCACGCGCCCGGCGATGTCGTCGTACGTCGCATCCTCCGCCTCTGTCCCCAGCTCGTGCAGTTTGTACCCGATCCCCACCGCGTTGCAAGTTTTGCCCTGGTTCTCGGCATAGACGCGCGCGCCGTTGTCCGCCGTGCCCACAAGCACGGCGTCCAAACGCACCTGCCCCCCCCGCGCCTGCACCCCCTTGACGCGCTGCGCAAGCACCACCCTGTACTGTTCGGCCAAGGCCTTGCCATCAATGATGCGTGCGGGCATGCCCCACACTATACCTCCCACATCACGCAAACCCTTCCCCTCGAACGACCTGGCGGGGAGGAGCAGGGGTGGGGTCGGCTCACACGAACGCCTGAAAAAAGAGGTTCGCCGAGGGGGTGGAGCTGAGCGGAGGAACGCCAAGAACGTGCAAGTTGTGGCTGACAACCCCCTCAACCCCGCACTTCAACCCCGTGGCCCCGCTGGGGCCGAAGGCATCGTCGAATCCAACCCGGATGTACAACCCTGAAAACCTCCGCACCTGCGTCCTCTGAGTGATTCCGCCTGTGGGCCCACAGGGCCTCGGGAGTAAAAACGACTACAGCAGCGTCGCCGCGAGGCTTGCCAGTTCGCTGCGTTCGCTCTTGCTCAGCGAGACGTGCCCGACGATGCCGAGGCCTTTCATGCGGTCGATGGCGTAGGCGAGGCCGTTGCTGGCGGCGTCGAGGTAGGGGTTGTCGATCTGCTGCACGTCGCCGGTGAGGACGACCTTGGTCCCCTCGCCGATGCGTGAGATGATGGTTTTGATCTCGTGCGGCGTGAGGTTCTGGGCCTCATCGACGATCATGAACTGGTGGGGGATGCTGCGGCCACGGATATAGGTCAGCGGTTCCAGGACGAGCTTGCCGGTGTCGATGAGGCTGGTGATGCGCTGCTCGGTGCTCTTGCTCTCGGCGTGCTGCATGGGCGCGCTGCGTGTGCTGAGCAGGTAGCCGACGTTGTCGAAGATCGGCTGCATCCAGGCGGAGAGTTTGTCGTCCTTGCTGCCAGGCAGGTAGCCGATGTCTCGGCCCATGGGCATGATCGGGCGTGCCACGAGGAGCTTGTCGTAGCGTTCCTCGTTGAAGACCTTGGCCATGCCGGCGGCCACGGCCAGGAGGGTTTTGCCGGTGCCCGCGCCGCCCATGAGCGTGACCATGCGGACCTCATCGTCCAGCAGCAGGTCCATGGCCATGGTCTGCTGGAGGTTGCGCGGCAGGATGCCGAAGGTGGGCTTGCGGGGGGCCGTTACGGGGATGAGGTGGTCGGTCTCGCCCAGCCTGCGGGCAAGGCCTGTGTGGTTCTCGTCGTCGGCGTCCTTGAGGATGACAAACTGGTTGGCGTAGAGGTTTTTGCCGTTGCGTCCCTCGGCCTGTGAGCGGGCGTCGAGCGTGGGCTGGATGCGCGGGATGGGCAGCATCCGGTCTTTGTAGAGTTCGTCGATCAGGTCGCTCTCGGCGTCCAGGGTCGTGTAGCCTGAGTAGAGGGCGTCGGCATCGACCTTGGCGTTCTCGAAGTCTTCGCTGGTCAGGCCCAGCACGTCGGCCTTGATGCGTGCGTTGAGGTCCTTGGAGACAAAGACGACCTGCTCGCCGGAGTTGGGGTGCCCTTCGGGGGCGTAGCGTTGGGCCAGGCCGTAGGCGACGGCGATGATGCGGTTGTCGGGCTTGTCCTCGCGGATGGAGTGCGGGCGTGGGAACTCGCCGATCTCGATGCGGACGATGCCGGTTTTGCTCGGGTCGTCGAGGCGCGCCTTGGGGATCAGCCCGTCGATATCGCAGGCCGAGCCCCAGGGGACGCCCTGGACGAGTTTGCCCATCTGACGGAGCCGGTCGAGGTGGCGGATGACCTCGCGTGCGTTGCGGCCACGGTCGCCGGCGTCGCGCTTGAACGTGTCGATCTCCTCAATGACCGTTACGGGGATCACGACCTCGTGCTCCTGAAACACAAACAGCGCGGCAGGGTCGTGCAGCAGGACGTTGGTGTCCAGCACAAAGTGCTTGGTTTTGCCCGTGCGATGGATGGGGCCTTCGACGCGGGCCTGGGGTGTGCCGCTGGCCTTACGCGTGCGCTGGCCGCTGCCGGGCTTGTGCGCGGGTTGCGCGTGGGCGTTTTTGTCTTTGCTGGCCGGGCGGGTGAGAGGTGCCTGAGGGGGCTGTCCGCGCGCGGAGGCATCGGCGTGGGTGCTGAGCATCTTGTCCTCTCGTGGTGCTTTGGCCATCCGTGGTTCAGCGTTCGCGTGGGGTGCGTAGGGCGGGTAGAACGTTCGAGCTACCGCGAATATCGGGGGTTTTGCCGGTGCGCATGCAGATTACTTTGCGACGGCGGCAAAGACGACGGTGGCCTCCGCCGTGGTCTCGAGCGTGCCCGACTCGATTGGAGTAGGCGTGGACCTAAAGGCTGAGGCGTCGGTCATCATCGCGCGGCCGAAGTTGGGGGTCGGCCAGGGACGCTGCACTGCACCCGTGCTCGCCTCGATGACGCGGGTGATCCGCAGGCCCAAGGCGGCGGCGATCGCGTCGGCCTTGGTCCGCGCGTCCAGGGTCGCCTGCGTGAGGGCCTGCCCCTTGGCGGCAGCGTCGTTGATGAGCTGGAAGGTAACGCCCTGCAGTTGGTTTCCCCCCGCGGCGATCGCGGCGTCGATCACCCTGCCGGTCTGCTTCGGGTCGCTCAGCGTGATGCTGATGGTGTTGCTGGCAATGTACCCAATGATGCTGGGCTGCCCGGTGCTCGTGGGCCGGTTGAAGTCAAACTGCGGCTGGACGCTCACCCACTGCGTCTGCACCGTCAGGCCAGGAATGTTGGTCGCCCGCACCGCCTTGATCGTCGCGTCGATGATGATGTTGAGGTTGTCCTGAGCTTTGGCAGAGTTGGCGTCTGTTACCGTTGCGCCAAGATTGATCACGGCGGTGTCGGGCGGGGATGAAACGCTCCCGGTGCCCGTCGCGGTGATCGGGACGATGCTCGGGTCCGGAGCCGCAGTGGTGGCCGCGGGCGTGGTCCCGGCTAGCAGCAATAGGCCGAGCAGCGAGGTGGTGATGGCCAGCGTGGTGAACAGGCGTGTGGGCGTGGGCATGGGTGATCCTTGGCAGGGTGCGGGAGCTACGTTGGGTACCCGGGTCTGGGTACCTATTGGTTAGCCCAAAACGCGGTCAAGCTCGGCGGCGGTGGTCAGGCCCTTGGCGACTTTTTCCATCCCGTCGTCCATCATGGTGCGGAACCCCTCGGCTCGTGCGGCGTGCATGAGTTTCATGGCGTCGGCGTTGGACGCCGTGAGTTGGCGGAGGTGGTCGGTCATCTTCATCACCTCGAAAACCCCGACGCGCCCGTAGAAGCCTGTGCCCAGGCAGCGGTCGCAGCGGCCCGCGGCGAGATTGCCGGTGCCCTGGCACTCCGGGCAGGTTCGGCGGACAAGACGCTGGGCGATGACGGCCAACAGTGTGCTGGTTACCAAATAAGGCTCGATGCCGATGTCCGACAGCCGCGTGATCGCGCTCGGCGCGTCGTTGGTGTGCAGCGTCGCAAGCACCAAGTGCCCCGTGAGGCTGGCCTGCACGGCCAGCTGGGCGGTTTCCTCATCGCGGATCTCGCCGACGAGGATCACATCGGGGTCCTGACGCAGGAGGCTGCGCAGGCCGGCGGCAAAGGTAACACCCCGCTTGATGTTGACCTGGGTCTGGCTGATCCCCTCGAGGTGATACTCGACGGGGTCTTCGATGGTCATGACATTGCGGCTGTTGCGGTCGATCTTGCCCAGTGCGCCGTAGAGCGTGGTGGTCTTACCCGAGCCGGTCGGGCCTGTAACAAGGATGATGCCTGTGGGCCGGCTGATGAGGCCGAAGAGCACGTGCTGCATGTCGGCGGTCATGCCAACCTGATCCAGGGAGAGTTTCGTCTGGCTCTGGTCCAGGAGGCGCAGGACAAGCCGCTCGCCGTAGACGGTGGGCACGCATGAGAAACGGATGTCGATCTTGCGTGCGCCGATGCGCACGGAGGTGTGCCCGTCCTGGGGTGAGTGGCGGTTGGCGATGTCCAGTTCGGTCATGACCTTCAGGCGTGAGGAGATAGCGGGGGCCAGGGCCAGCGGTGGTGTGAAGGCGTCGATGAGCATGCCGTCGATGCGGAAGCGGATGACCAGCTTGCTCTCCATCGGGTGGACGTGCACGTCGCTGGCGCGCCGGCGGAGGGCCTCAAAGAGGATCATGTTGACCAGGCGGATGACCGGCGTCTGCCGGGCCAGCTGGAGCAGGTCGTTGGAATCTTTGATGCTCCCGGCGGCAAGCTCGACGGCGCGCTGGTCCAGCGGGAGCTCTTCGACGATCTCGGTAACAAGGTCTTGGCGCTGCTCGAAGCCGCGGTTGATGAGGTTGGTTACTGCCGCCCGCGGCGAGAGGATCACGCGGACAGGCATGGCGAGGGTCTGCTCGATCATGCTGAAAATCGCCGGCTGCATCGGCTGGCTGGTGGCGATGTGCATCACCTGCCCATCGCTAAAGACGCCGGCGATCTGGTGCCGGCGTGCGATGGCCGGGGGGAGCAGTTCGTAAAAGCGTGCGGCACTCTCGCTCATGCGCGGCTCAGGCTCGAACTTCAGGCCCGTGCGGGCAGCCAGACGCGAGAGGCCCTGGTGCTCGTCGATAGCCAGGATCGACAGGAGCGTGTCCCACGGCTCGGCGTCGCTGCCGGGCAGGTCGGGGAAGGCACGCAACTGCTCAGCCGAAGGGGCCAGGTCCCCCAAGA
This sequence comes from Phycisphaeraceae bacterium, assembly GCA_021299385.1. Lineage (GTDB taxonomy): Bacteria > Planctomycetota > Phycisphaerae > Phycisphaerales > UBA1924 > JAJTGZ01. The sequence goes on from JAJTGZ010000015.1 coordinate 14,095, forward strand.
GCTGGGCGATGCGCGGCCAGTGGCGCGGCGCGGGCTGCGGCGCGGCAGGGGCAAGCCCGTTGGGCTTGGTCGAGGAAAATGTGAGCGGGCCTTTGGCCATAGATGAGGCTAGCGGGTTGTCAGGGGTTGGTGGGTGCCGGTTCCATTGGCGCAGGCTCGGCGGGTGCTGGTTCGGGCAGTGCTGGGGCGGGTGCTTCTGATGCAGGCGCTGGTGCCGATGCGGGCGCAGCCGGGACGGGTGGGAAGCTCGAGCGGATTTGCGGCGGTTCGATGAGTATCTCCATCTGCTCGGGCTTCATCTCGGGCAGTTCGGTGTTGATATTGACGGCCGAGGCAGGGCCTTTGGTGAAGAGGCGGAGGTCGCTGCCCGTGGGGTCGCGCAGGATGCGTGGTGTGAGGAAGACGAAGATGATGCGCTTGCGTTTGATTTTGTTGGTGCTCTTGAAGAGCTCGCCGACGAGAGGGATGTCGCCGATGAAGGGGACCTTGATAACGGTGTTGGCATCTTCTTCGAATGTGAGGCCGCCGACGACGATGGTGCTGTCGCCCGGGATCGTCGCGCTGTCGGAGCGGACCTTGTTTTCTTGGCGGTCGGGGGGGATGCCCAGGTTGGAGTCTCCGGTGCCGGCGAGGAAACTGGAGAGCTCGACCTCGTACTTGAGGCTGAGGATGTCGCTGGTGCTGATGCGCGGCTTGACCTTCAGGCGCGGGCCTGCGGACTCGTAGTCATCAAAGCTGGTTGTCGGTCCACCCGTGGGGTTCTGCGTGGTTTTGGATTTGGCTCGCTGCTCGATGCTGCTGATCTCCGCCTCTTCGTTGTCGTCAACGAGAATCTGCGGGCTGGCGACGATGCGCGAGTCTGTTTGGGTCTGCAGGGCGTTGATGATGATGGGGACCTGGTCGCTCTTGATGATCGCGGTGGTCAGGCCGGAGAGGGGGTTGACGATGGGTGGGGTGAGCAGGCCGTTGTTGGGGGTTCCCGGCGAGGTCAGGTCGGGCAGGAACTTGGTGCGCAGGGCACCGCCGGTGCCGTTGGCGTTGAGGAGCATGGTCTCGACGGTGAGGCGGAAGTCATCTGTGTCGGAAACTACGACGACCTTCGAATCGATATACACCTGCATCCGGCGTTGGTCCAGACGCTCGACGAGGCGCTGGAACTGCGCCTGCAGCCTTGACGGGGCCTTGACGATGACCTGGTTGTTCCCCTTGTCGGGCAGCACGAAGACCTGGTCGCTGGCGACGATCTCCCCAATGGTCCCCTCGGGGGTGTCGGGGCTCATGGCCTGGCGGCCGATGTTGTTCACGCGGCTGGTGGCGCTGCGGCTGCCTGAGTTTGAGCCTTGCCCTGGGATGAGCGGGCTTTCCCCGGCCGGGACGGTGTTGGTGATCATCCCCCGGATGATCTCAGCAGTTTTCTCGGCGTCTGCGAAGCGGAGTTTGTAGAACTCATAGATAATCCGTTCGGCCTGGATGGGTTCCCTAAACTCCTCTACGAGCTGCTGGACGCGGATGTGCTGGTCCGGCGTCCCGTAGTACATAAACCCGCGCTGCTCGGGGTCCAACACGAAGACCGGCCCGCTCTGGTCGCCGCTGCCGGCCGTCGGGCCGCGGAACTGCATTTGCTGCTCAAAGCCCTGCTGTGCAAAGGGTGAGTTCGAGTTGGTCCGCTGGCTCTGCATAACCGTCACGTCCCCAAGGCCCTGGCGCTTGGCCTGCTCGGCCAGCGGGAAGGCGGCGGGGCCGACGGGGTACCACTTCGGAACAAGGTTGTTGACAACGTCAACAACGCCCAGCAGACGCTCGATGAGCGTTACCTCTTCCGGCCGCCCGCGGAGGATCAGCGAGTTGCTGTTCCCCTCGGGCACCAGGCGGTCGGTGAGGTTGGAACTGCTGGTGCCGCCGATGTTCTGCTGCTGGGCCTGGAGAGCCTGGTTGGGGTCCCCCGGGTTGAAGTTCTGCACGACGTTGCGCATCGTCCGGCCCATGAGCTCGAGAATCCGCGCCTTGGCCGTGATCGCGCTGATGTGCCGGACCTCAAAGCGTGTGAACTGCAGTTGCAGCTGCTCGTCGGCGATCCGGTCGATGAGAGACTGCACCAGGGCAATCCGGCGTGGTGTGTCGTTGATGATTAGGATCCCCAGGTCGTCTAAGTAGGTAACACGCACCGCCCCCTGCACCTGCGGCTGGCCCGGCGCGCCACCACCCCCACCTGCGGCCAAGAGCTGGGCAATGGCGCCCGAGAGGCTCGTCGGGCGTATCCCCTTGGTGGGCAGGACCTGAGTAGTCGAGAGTTTATCGACGTTCGGCTGGCCCTGCAGGTCGGTCACCGGCTTGATGACCCAGACAAAGTCGGCCTCGCGTGTGATGTACTGCCCGTTGCGCTCCAACAGATACCCCAAAAACTCCAGAAGCCGGTCGCGGGGTACGTCGACGTGTGTGAGCAGCCAGATTTTTTTGTCCGCCAGCGCGATGTCGCTGGCAATGACCTGAATCTGGAGTTCCTGTGCGATCAAGTCGACGAGGAGCTTGACGTCGACAGGCTCGCTGTAGGGCCCGATGCGGTAGGTGCCCGGCACCGGGGGCGGCAGTTCGATGTTCTGTGCCCCGATGATCTGAGGAGCATCACCCGCAGCGGCCGGGGCGGGGGCGGCGGCTGGAGCAACGGCGGCGGGTGGTGCCCCCGCCGGGGAGAGCAAGTTGGCAGCCTTGCCCGGGGGACGCTTGGGCTCCATCCCCTTTAGTTTATCGGTCTTCTCATCGCCCTGTGCAGGGACGGGCCAGGCTGTGCCAGCCAGGAGCACGGCGGCCAAGAGCAGGCGGCCAGCGTGCGTGGTTGGACCGATTGGGCGCGGGGTGCGCATGCGTATCTCCGGGGGGCTTCGTCGGCAAACTCGGGCAGAGGGTATACAACCCCGGCGTCAACTGGTCGCAGCCTCAGCCGGGGTATGCTCCTATCGACACCATGGGCCAAACTCAACCACCAAACACCGACGGGCCAGCCGAGACCCAACCGCTGACACCAGCGGTGCAAGAACGCCTGCAACGCCTCGAAGAAGTTGCAATGCAGACCGACAACCAGCGCGAGCACCTCCAAGAGCATGTCCTCGACCTCACGCGGGCGATCGACCAACTCGCCCGGCGTGTGCAGGCCCTGGAAGCCCGGCTGTCGCAGTTCGCCAACCGTGGGCAGCAAGACCCCGACAGCAGTGGTCAATGATAAGCGAGAAGTGCCAAGGCACCCCGGATCTCCCAGCCGGGCGTCGGGGTACCCCGGATCTCCGAGCCGGGCGTTTCAGTCTTCGCGGCTCATTACCCCTACTAACCCCACCCCTGCCCCTCCCCGCTACAACGCTCTACGGAAGGGGTTTTAGCGCGACACGGGCAGTGGGTCATTGGCCTGGCCGGCTGCCCAGGCCGCGACGCGGGGGAGGACGATCTCTTTGAGGACAATCTTAATGCACGCGGCAACGGGGATAGCGATCAGCAGGCCGTAGAAGCCCATCAGGATGCCCCCCGCCAGCGAGGCGAAGAGGATTGTTGGTGTGTTCATCCCTGTGCGGTCGCCCTGAATCTTGGGTGTGAGGATGTAGTCGTCGAGCACCTGTGCGATGCCGTGGATGAGCATGGGTGCGGCAATCGCCCACCAGAGTTCCGAGCGGAAGCCGTCGTCGGGTGGTGAGGCGAGCAGCAGGACGGTGGCCAGTGGGATGCCGATGCCCGCGGCGTATGGAAGCGTGGCCAACACGCCGATGATCGGGCCGATGATCAGCGGGGCGGGCAGCCCGATGAGCCAGTACCCGACGCTGTAGTAGACCATGAGGATCGCGCAGATGGTCAGCCGGCCGCGGATAAAGCCCGCGATCACGGCGTCCATCTTTGACACCAGCCCGATCACGGTCCCCCGGCGTCGCTCGGGGATAAGCGTCTGCATGAAGCCAAGCATGTGCCCCCATCGAGAGCAGATGAAAAAGAAGAAAAAGGCGGTGAGGAACACGCCCAGCGCGGCTGCGCCGACGGAGCCGGCAATGCGTGTGACGATGCCGAAGATGCCCGCGCCGGTCGCCAGCGCGGTCCCGCCGAGGTCCTGGGCGTTGGTTCGTATCCAGTTGATGGCGCGGAGGCCGGCGTCGTAGAGAACCGCGGAAAGACGGTCCGGTGGCGGCAGGTTCGGGTCTGGCTCCTGGCCGTTGGCCTGCGCCATGACGCGGATGTGCTCGGCCCGAAGGCTGATGAGCTTGCTGTTGATCTTGGCCCACAGAGGCCCTTGGGAGTCGATGCGTTCTTTAAGCTCGGGGTCGTCGGGGTTGTTGATGCTCGATGCGAGCAGGCTGACCTTGGTGCTCAGCGTCTGGGAAAAAGACGTGAGCTGGATGCCGCCAACGACGGCCCCGAAGCCCGCGGGTATCAGGATCACCAGCAGCGCGCCCAGGATGATCGACCCCGCAGCCATCGGGCGGGTGAAAGCCTTCCGGCGTGTGAGGAGTTGGACGAGCGGCTCAAAGAGATAGGCGAAGAGGATTGCCAGCAGCAGCGGGACGGTTACCAGGCTGAGCCGGTACCCCAGTGAGATGATCGCAAAGATGGCCGCGAGCAGCAGAAGGTCGCGGATGGGCTGGATTTGCCACAGGTGCAGTGTGGCCCAGGTGGGGCGGTGCTTGGGTTGGGGGTCGGGGGTGTTGGGGCCGACCGGTGCGGGCGGGGTAGACATGGCCGGTGTATCGACTGTGCCGGGGGCGGGGGGTCAGTTTCGGGGTAGGTCGGCTCTCCGAGCCGACCATGTTGGGTTTGCAGTGCTCTGTGTTCCTTGGGATGTAAACTGCGAACAACCCAAACCGGAGCCGGATCGGCTCGGAGAGCCGATCTACCCACCGGCAGGACCCAGAGGGGAATCACTCAGAGGACTGAGGGGCAGAGGTTTTCAGAGTGCTTCATTTGGACTTGGGTTTGGGGGGTCGGCGTTGTGGAAGGACTTCGGCCCCAGCGGGGCCGCGGGGTGTAGCCACGGATGGAGCCCGCGCTTTGGCGAGCGCAACCCGTGGAAGCGCCACACCTGGTATCTACTCCGCGTTCCTCCACCAACCTTCGCGCCCTCCGCGAACCTCTTCTTGAAGGGGTTGGTGTGAGCCTGCCCCACCCCTGCTCCACCCTTGCTCCTCCCCGCCAGAACGTTCTTAGGGAGTGGTTCAGTATTCAGAATCGAGGGGTCTGTTCACGGCGTCTTGAATAGCCGGCAAAAAGTCGGTTTGCACAACGTGGTCCCAGCTCATGCGTTGGGCGAGTTGCTGGCCGAGGTCAAGGTTTCTTTGGCCATGCGCGTCGGTGGTGGGCAGCCGCTTGGCGAGCTCCTGCGCAAGCTCTCGGCAGACGTCGTCTTCGATCTTCAGGCGGGCCTGGGCCGTAAGGTTTTCGGGGTGGGGTGTGCCCGGGGGGATGCGGGTTACAAAGTCGGCTGGGAGCACCAGGTCGCAGGTCTGCATGCCAAGCTCGCCCATGGCGCGCTTGACCAGGCCCATGCACCCGCAGACGTTGCTCGTTACGCATATTGCCCCGGCGTGCAGCGGTTCGAGCTGGGCGATGCCAAAGGGTTCGTACGTGCTCATCCCCAGTTCAACGTCCGCGGCCCGGCGGAGGTCGGCGGTCGTAAGGCCCTCGGGGGCGGCCAGCCCGAGCCTCTCGCGCGAGAAGCCGAACTGGTTGACCAGCAAGGCCGTGATGGCCGGCTTGCCGGCAGCGGCTGCCTCCGTGGTTTGGTTGAAGGTCTTGAAGGTGGCCTCGATCTCAACTTCAGGCCCCACAAGATCGGGGTACCCCCGGTGGTGCTGGCGTGGCCACCCGTAGCTGCTGGCCATGGCGTTGGCGTCGTCGAAGGAGCGTGTGGGCGCGCCGCAGGTGAGCAGAAGATAGACCGCTCGCTGGTTGCGGGCGCGCAGCAGTGGTTCAAGGTGTGTGCACAGCGCCAGGTCGCGCCACAGGCCCTTGCTGGGCACGGGGCGAGTTACGTGGGTAATAAGATAGTCCGGCGCGTAGCCCAGGACGTTGGTAAGCCAGGTGTTCACAAGCAAGCGTGAATCGGCACGCTGCTTTGCTGACACTGCGCGTGCCGGCAGGCCGTTGTACACCACACGCGTTCGGCTGGAGCGCATGTGCGGGCTTAGGAAGCGGAGCTCCTCGGCCGTCTCGGGGCCGACGGCCATGATCCCGTCGAGGACGTAGCTGCGCTCGACAAGGGCGTGCCGGCCAAAGTCGCTCTGGTCGCCGAAGACCTGCCCCACGCTCTGCCCCTTGGCCATCGCGGCGTTCATCGCCGGGTAGAACGCGGCGTCAAAGCCCGGCAGGTTCTCGGTGATCCGCCGGGCGGTCGAGCATTCGTGGGCGTGGAAGAGCGTTCGGAAGCGCGCGCGGTCCGACCAGCAGCGCAGTGCCGTGGGAACGCCCATAAACTCATGGGCGACAACAACGGCGGGGAGCTCGGAGAGTTGGCCCACGGCTGTGGGTGCGCCAACCGGCGTGCGGAGTGTGAGCAGTGCGCAGAGGGCGTGATAGGCGGGCCCGGCCAGGCGTGTGTATTCCTCGTAATCCCAAGAGTGTTCGTAGCGGTGGCTCTCGATGCTGTGCTGCTCGTGCAGGAACCATTTAGTCAGGTCCAGGCGCGCCCGGTCGGGGTTGTTGAGGTCCAACAGGATGACCTCGGCGTCGGCAGTGTTGGCCTCATCGCCGGGTGCGCTGAAGCGGCGCGTGCCGTAGACGATCTTGCTGCCAAAGGCCCACTCCACGGGCTTGAGCAACGCACCAAGAGCGTGCGGGTCGTGGGAGTCTGGGCCCGAGTAAAGGCACTGCAGGGCGTGCTCGCCGAGGCGGTGCTTGGGGTCGGGGACAGGTCGATCAGGATAAGGCAGTGGGCCGACAAGGATGGACCGGCCGACCTTGGCCCGATAAGGGGTGCTTGTCAGGAGGCCTTGCAGAACGGTGCCGATGCCGCCGAGGTGGTCGATGGACTCGTGGGTTACGTGGATGAGTGTGAGCATGGGTGTTCGTGGGGGCGTGCGGGCGTGGTGGCGTGCGGGCACGTGCCGGGCGTGTTGCAGGGCGGAGTCTATCGGTCATCGGGGGGTGTGGGGTTGGGCGGCAGGCCGCCCTAGCCGACGCGCTCGGGCTTTGGCTGGCGTGCCATAAGCGTGGCGATGGCATCGACGGGGTCGAGGCCCTCGAAGAGCACAGAGTGGACCGCGGCGGTGATGGGCATATCAACACCTGTGCGTTTGGCCAAATCCATGACGCTCTTGGTGGTGGCGACGCCCTCGACGACGTGCTTGCTGCGCCTGAGATAGTCTTGGAGTTTGGTACCCCGGCCCAGGGCCTCGCCGCAGGTGCGGTTGCGCCCCTCAAGGCTGAAGCAACTTGTGGCCAGGTCCCCAACGCCGGCGATGCCAAAGAAGGTCTCGCGCGACGCGCCCAGCGCGGTGCCAAGCCGCGTGATCTCGGCAAGGCCCCGCGCGAGCAGTGCGCTCTTGGCGTTGTTGCCAGCCTGCAGGCCGTCGAGCATCCCGGCGGCAATGGCGATGACGTTTTTAGTCGCGCCGGCCAGTTCAACACCCATGACGTCCTGCGCCGTATAGATGCGCATCCAGCGTGTGGTAAACAGGCCTTGGACGATCTCGGCAAAGTGGGGCTGGTCGCTGGCGGCGACCATCGTCGCCGGGAGGCAGCGGGCCAGTTCGCCCGCGATGGTGGGCCCGGAAAGAACGGCCAGGGGGCGGGGCTTGCCGTCAGGGTCGTCCTGGAGTGCGTCGGCAATGATCTGCAAAGGGCGCATCAGGGTGCCGTTCTCGATCCCCTTGGCAACGGAGATGATCCCCGCTTTCTTGGGGATCAACGGGCGCAGGCGCGTGATGGTGGCCCGCAGAGACTGGACAGGCACGGCACAGACGAGCACGTCAGCGTAGTGCAGGGCGTCTTTGTCCTTCAGGGGCACACGCACATCGCTCGGGAGAGTGAACCCAGGAAGTTTGTCGCTGCGGCGGGTCTGTGCCAGGCTGCCGACCTGATTGGCGTCGTGCCCCCACATGGCTACCGCATGGGCGACGGCCTGCGGGATGGCCTGGTGGGCCGGTGTCGGAGGGCGGTCGGCGTCCGTAAGAACCCCAGCGCAGACCAGGCCCATCTGGCCGATGCCCAGGATGGTGATGTTGGTGCCTCCGGGCTGGGCTGCCGATGGTGGGTTTGGCCTGTTCATGTCGTCATTGGCCGGTGCAGAACCCCGGGCGATGGGGGTGCGTAGATGATCGGCGCAGCGGGTGTGGCCGTTGGGGCTACGATAGCCCCCGACGCCCGCATGGGCACCCATGCCCGGTCAGGCCGCACGTTCGTGCGGCCGGGTTTGGGGCTTGGTCCAGCAGATGCACGCACGCCTTTCTTTACTTTTTTGGAGCCAGCATGGCCCAGCTCGATACGAAACACCACCACACCAAGGGGCACCACCACGCCAAAGCAACCGCCGGCAATGATCCGATGAACTGCTGCGGGCACCTGGACGCAGAGAGCAGCGAGCGCAATATCCTGCTCTACCTGGCCGGTGGTGTGATGCTGATCGCGGCATTTCTGGGGCGCAAGGTCTTCCCGGGTGTGATCGATGAGCGTGTGGTGTCGGCGCTCGCACTGGTCGCCGCCCTGGCGCTCGGCTCGGTGATGGTCTGGGGGGCGTGGAAGGAACTGATCAAAGGGCGGGCGAGCACCGCCAGCCTCGCCAGCCTGGCAATCATCGCGTCCATCGCCATCGGGCAGTATGAGACCGCCGGCTGGCTCGCGCTTGTGCTGCTGGTGGCCGACCAGTTCCTTCGGCGGACAAGCATCAGCGCCCAGCGCGTCATCGCGGACCTGATCCGGCTGACGCCGGATGTTGCGCGGGTCGTGCGCGACGGGCAGGAACACGAGGTATCCCTGGCCGACGTGCGGACCGGGGACGTTGTGCGTGTCCGCCCCGGCGAGAACCTGTCCGTCGACGGCGTCATCATCGCTGGGCGGACCACGCTGGACCAGGCGAGCCTGACGGGTGAGGCCGCGCCCCACGAGGCGACGGTCAACGAGGATGTCTACGCCGGCACCACCAACCTCACCGGTACCATCGACCTGCGGGTAACCAAACTGGGCACTGAGACGACCATCGGAAAGGTCACCGAGCTCATCGCCGCGGCCGAGCGGACCAAGACGGCCAGGCAGCTGCTCATCGAGCAGGTGGCGACGTTCTATGTTCCCGTCGCCATCTCGCTGGCCTTCTTGGCCTGGTTCCTGACCGCCGACGTGATGCGCGCGATCAATGTGCTGATCGTCGCGTGCCCGGGCGCGTTGCTCTTGGCCAGCCCGACGGCGACGGTCGCGGCGTTTGCCGCGGCAGCCCGACTGGGCGTCATGATCAAGCAGCCGACGCACCTAGAGGCCGCGGCGGATGTCGACACGGTCGTCTTTGACAAGACCGGTACCCTGACGACCGGCAAGTTCACCGTCTCGCGGCTTGCGCCCGGACCAGGCGTTGACCCCGGAGACCTGCTGGCCGCCGCGGCGTGCGCCGAGCAACACAGCAACCACCCGCTGGCCAAGAGCATCATGAACACCGCCGCGGCCGCTCGCGTCGTGGTGCCGGGAAGCACCGATTATGAGGAAATCCACGGGCGTGGCGTCAAGGCACGCACCGCTACGGGGGTCCTCTATGTTGGCCGGGCGACGTGGCTGGCCGAACTCTTCCCAGCAATCAAGGGGGATATCGACGCCGTGGCATCGAAGATCGAAGGAATGTCCGGCGTGCACGTCGCCCGGGCACTGGACGGGCAGGGCGGGCAGTACCTGGGCGTTGTCGGCCTTGAGGACAAGGTCCGGTTCAACGCCAAGGCCGTCATGGACAAACTGCGCGAAATCGGGGTACGCCGCCTGTCGATCCTCACGGGCGACCGCCTCAGCGTGGCCGAGCGCGTCGGGCGGACCGTCGGGGTCGATTCCGTCGAGGCCGAGTGCCTCCCCGAAGACAAGCACACCGAAATCAAGATTCTCGGCTCCCAGCACCGCAAAACGCTCATGGTCGGCGACGGTATCAACGACGGCGCCGCGCTGGCCCAGGCCGATGTCGGCGTCGCAATGCGGCTGAGCGGGTCGGACATCGCCGCCAACAGCGCGGGCATCGCGCTGATGAACGATGACCTCTCACGCATCCCGTTCATCCTGGAGCTCGGGCGCCGAAACCGGGCCGTCATCACCCAGAACATCGTCCTCGCCGTCGTCGTTGCCCTGCTGGGCCTGGCGCTCGCAACGACGGGCCGGCTGGACACCGTCGGCGCGCTCTTCTTCCACTTTGTGGGGGATGTGCTGGTCATCGCCAACAGTTTCAGGCTCTTTAGATTCGGCGAGGCGTACAGCGTCGGTGGTGAGGAGCAGGCAACCACGCAGCCGGTGAAGAAGAGCGTCGGGCTAAACCTCAGCGGGACCCCCGCGCCGGCGTGAGTTCTCAACCGAGCTCTACCCCAGAGGCCCTCAGGACCCGGAGCACGAATTTGCTCAGAGAACGCAGGGGCAGTGGTGTTCTCAGTGGTTTTTTGAGTTGTCTGTGTGGATGACGTTGGCCCCAGCGGGGTTGAAGAGCGTGCAACCTGCAAACTCTTTGAGGTTGAACGCGCTGTGCGCCACACCTGGTTTTTTCTCCGCGTCCCTCCGCCAACCTTCGCTCACTCCGCGAACCTCTTTCTATTGTGTGCTTTGCGTGTGCCAACCCCACCCCTGCCCCTCACCTCGGGGGAGGGTCTAAATGTTGACAAGGCCCGTGGCCACGAGCGTCAGCAGCAGGGCTGCAAAAGCGATCCGGTAGATGCCGAACGGGGTCAGCCCGTGGCGGTTGAGGAACCCAACGAGCCACCTGACGGCAACGGCCGCGCTGATGGCGGCGACGGCCATCCCCACAAGGACGGGGGTCCAGCCCAGCTGCTCGAAGAGGTTGGGCTGGCCCGTCTTGGCGGCGCGGTTGAGGTTCTTGTAGAGCGCATACCCCGTGGCGGCCAGAAGTGTCGGCATGCCCAGCAGGAAACTGAACTCCGCGGCAGCCGCAGGACGCAGGCCGCAGAAGATGCCCCCCGTGATCGTCATCATGCTCCGGCTAGTCCCGGGCCAAAGGCTGAAGCACTGCAGCAGGCCAATCGTCAACGCGTCCCGCGGGGTCATCTCCGTCACTTCTTTGCCGTCGGCACCGGCCCCGGCGAATCGGCGGGGGCGGACGATTTTTAGGTCGACGATGATCATGTAGATCCCGCCGAGCACCATGGCTATGACCACCGCCTGCCAGCCGAAGAGGTGCGTTTCGATCAAGTCGTGGATCAGCAGCCCAAGCACGGCGGCGGGGATGAAGGCGATGGCGATGTTGACCAACAGCATAAAGCCCGCCCCGTCCCTGCCCAGCAGGCCGCGGAGCATCTGCAGGAACCTTGGAAAGTAAAGACCAAGCACCGCCAGAATCGCGCCGCCCTGGATGACGATCTCAAAGGCGTTGATCGCTTCCCTGGCCGAGGCGTCTTTGAGGCCCAGCAGCTGGCTGGTGATGATGAGGTGGCCCGTGCTGGAGACGGGAAGGTACTCGGTGATCCCCTCAACAAGGCCCAGGATGATGGCTTGCCAGATGTTCATGCAGCGTGCATCGGCTGGGGGAGGGGAAATGGACAAATGGACAAATAGTCAAATAGTCAAACGAGTTGAATCAGATTTGGCAATTTTGCCAACCCCTCCCCTTGGGCATGGTCTAGAGCGTGCGCACCGGCCGGAGTGTGAATCGGCCTGCGACGGCCGTGGCGTTGGCAATGGCTTGCCCGTCGGGGCCGCGCACGGTGGCTTGCCCTTTGAAGTCGTAGGTGTCCCCCTCTTGCTTGTGCAGGGAGACGTCGACGACCAGGGCCTCGCCCGGGCGGACAAAGCGGCCGTATTTGATGGCCCGAACACCCGCCAGGGTCAGGCGGGGCGAGGTCGAGGTTGGCTCAACAAGCCTGCGTGCGGCCTGGACCATTGCCTCAATCATAAAGACGCCAGGGAGCACCGGAAAGCCCGGGAAGTGGTCCTGGAGGTATTCCTCCGCCACGCTCACGACCTTGAGGGTCATGATGCGGGTGGGGGTCTGCTCCAGGACGCGGTCGACGAGGTCAAAGTACATGGGTGCAGGCTAGGGAAGGATCACAAGCCCGGGCGCGTAAGCCGGGGTTACCATCGTTCATGCGAGCGATACGCCCATCAACCACCCGGCCCGGCAGACCCACTGTCAGCGGGGCACCCTCGCCGCACCGCTCCCCGGTGCTGCTCGAAGATTTCCTCGCGGACCTGCACTGGCCCAGGTTGCTCGGGGCCTGGCAGTTGGCGCTGGCGCCGGGGCGCGTGCTGATCTGCTTTGGGCTGCTGGTGGGGCTGGCGGTCCTTGACCGTCTGTATGCGCTGGCCGCAGGTTGGGTGGGGACCCGGTTTGATGGAAGCCCGCTGCTGGGGGTCTTTGGCTCGCTTGGCGGTGAACTGCTGGCCCTGCTGCGCAACGCCGGGCGTGTTGGTGGGTTGACGTGGTACGCGGCGGGGACAAACGCCTATGAGCTATTCATCGGCGTGCCGCTGCGCGTGCTCGGTGCGCACTGGCCTTTGATGCTCCTTGTGGTCCCACTCGTCGTTGTGGCCTTTGCAATCACGGCTGGGGCGGTCTGCCGGTCTGTAGCGATGCAGGTATCGCTCGGAGCGACGCTCCCTTGGCGGTCGGCAAGCAGGTTTGGCTTCGGGCGCGCGCTGAGCCTGTCGGCAGCGCTGGCCGGGCCGGTGCTATTGATCTGGTTGATCGGGGCGATCACGGCGGGGGTTGGGCATCTGCTGTTTGCGTGGAACGTAACCAGCGTGGTGGCTGCCGTGGGGTTTGGATTGTTCATGGTGGTGGGCCTTGCGCTGGCCGTGCTGTCGCTGGGGTATGTGCTGGCAAGCCCGCTGATCATCCCCGCCTTTGCCTGCGAGGGGACGGACACGTTCGACGCTGTGCAGCGCGGCTACAGCTACGCCCTGGCCAGGCCCGGACGGCTGGTGGCCTATTACCTCCTCGGCGGGGCAATAGTGGTTGTGGGCGCATCGGTGGCGGGGCTGGTGGTCTTTGTGGCCGGGGTCTTTGTGCAACGCTTGACGGGCGCACCAATGGACGCATTGGCGACCGTTGAGCAGATGGAGCGGGCGCCGAGGGCGTCGGTCTGGATCATCAACCTCTGGCTGGCCGTGCCGATCGGGGTGCTCGCTGCGTACCTGCTCTCGCTGGTGCTGACGGTCAGCACGATGGTCTACCTGATCATGCGGCGGGTGGTCGATGGGCAAGATATTGGGGAGTTGTGGGTCCCTTCGCCGGAGGCGCCCGGTGTCGGTGAGGTAGCCGTCGCTGAGGTGGTGGCGACGGAAGTGGTGGTGCCCGAAAAGGCGGATTACACGTGAGTGTCCCGATCGCTCTGGGGTTGCGGTTTGACCTGGCCGGGTTCCTGGCCGAGCGTGGGGTGGTCGAGCTTGTGCGGATGCCCGGCGGCGAGTTGTTGCGTGCCGGGGGGGTGGACCTGCCCGGCGTCCTGGCCCACCTTGGGGGTGGGGAGTGGATCGAGGGCGATGGCTTCCAGATCCGGCGTGAGGGTGAGGAACTGATCGTCCAAGGTCCCCTAGCGGGCTTGATTGGGGGTCTAGTGAGATAGGTAGAGTGTGCGCGGGGAGTAGTTGGGCCGCTATCATGCGTGCCGGAGTGGGAGTAGCCTCTCTGGTGCGCACCCCGGGACCGGGCCGAGAGGCCGGCCGTAGGAGATTCCTGTCATGCTCCCCAAACCGCCACCTCGTGACAATGGGCTTGGGTTTTTGTTCCTGCCGCCGTACCGGGTCGCGGGTACATCCGTCGCCGGCGAGGCCACGAGCATCATGGTCCCGGAGTTGGACGTTACGTTCGACCTAGGCATCTGCCCGCGTGCGATGCTGCCGAGCAAGTATGTGTGCATCAGCCACGGGCACATGGACCACATCGGCGGGCTTGCGTATTGGTGCTCGCAGCGGTACTTTCAGGGCATGGGCGTTGGGAACATCATCTGCCCCGAGCCGATAGCCCCGGCCATCCAGCGGATGCTCGAGGGGTACAACGATCTGGAGCGCCAGAAGACACCGTATAACCTGATCCCGCTCAAGCCCGAGGGGACGCACGAGATCAAGAACAACGTCTTTGTACGGGCGTTTGCCCTCGAGCACACTGCCCCGACGTTCGGGTATTCGGTCATCGAGCGTCGGAGCAAACTCAAGGATGAGTTTGTGGGGCTGCCGCAGGAGAAGTTGACGGAACTCAAAAGTCAAGGGACGGAGATCACGCGCTGGCTAGAGATCCCGCTGGTAGCGTACGTCTACGACACCGTGCCGGTGCCGGCGATGGTGCGCGAGGACGTGCGCAAGGCGCAGTTGATTTTGTGCGAGTGCACGTTCTTTGAGCCTGGGGACCGGGCACGCGCGAAGGTGGGCATGCACCTGCACGTGAGCGACATTGTCGAGTGGCTCAAGGTGGCTGAGTGCCAGGCGATGGTCATTGGGCACGTTTCACGCCGGACGAACCTGGCGATCGCCAAGAGCTTCCTCGTTCAAGCGCTGGGCAAGGAGAAGGCTGACCGGGTGCACTTCCTGATGGACGGAAAGGCGAACAAGGAGCGGTTCGAGCGCCAGTTGCTCGACGCCGGCGAACATCCCACTCCCGTGCGCGGCGGTGGGAAGTTTGGTGCCGGGCCGTTCCGTGGGCGCCAAGGGGATGCGCGCGGGCCTGGGCCGGCCCGCGGGGCGGGTGGGAGTGGGGGGGGGTATCGGAGTGGGCCGACCAGGGGGTGAGGTAAGCGGGCTGGAAGCCCGCTCCATCGGGGTTGGCAAGCGGGCCTAGTCAGATCGTCTCGACTTCTTTTTGCTTCTTCGAGACCAGGTCGTCGGTCTCGGTTTCGTATTTCTTGACCAGGGCCTGGATTTCTTCCTTGAGGGTTTTGACCTCGTCCTCTGAGACGTGCGCCTTGGGGTCTTTCTCCAACGCGTCGGCGTGCTTGTTGGCGTCCCGGCGGGCGTTGCGGATGGTTACCTTGGCGTCCTCGGCGACTTTTTTGCAGTGCGCAACGAGCTGCTTTCGGCGGTCGCCCGAGAGGGCGGGGATGCTCAGGCGGACCTGTTTGCCCTCGACGATAGGGGCCAGGCCCAGGCCGGAGGTCTCGATCGCGCGTTTGATGTCGCCGATGGTGCTGGCGTCAAAGGGCTTGATGAGCAGCTGGGTCGGCTCGGGCACAGTGATGGATGCGATGTTCTTCATATCGCTCTGGCTGCCGTAATACTCGACCTTGAGGTGCTCGATGAGCGCGGGGCTAGCCCGGCCCGTGCGGACACCGCGGAGCTCTTTCTTGAGGTAGTCGATGGCCTTGGTCATCCCTTCTTCGCAGGTGAGCAGGATGGTGTCCGGGTCGGTCATGGTGTTGGTCCTTGCGTGTGGCGTGGTGTTCTACGGGGAACGGTAGGGCTTCTGTGCAGCCCGGCTCTCCCAGCCGAGCTGGGTAGGTCGGCTCTCCGAGCCGACCGTGTTGGGATTGAAGATATCTTTATTTCAGGTTCCAAACAGTGGCCACCCCCACCCCTCCCCTCGCCGGAGGGGTTCTGATAAAGAATGGCTTGCTAGGCGAGCCTTTGCACCTTGGCGTTGAGGTACCAGGCGTGGTGTTCGAGGTGGAAGGTAGCGTATTCAAGGATCACGCGTGTCGTCTGCTCGCCACGCTCGGGGTGCATCGCCTTGCGTTGCCACTGCGCATCGCTGAGCGTGCCGAGCCACTCGGTCATCCACCGGCGCTGGGAATGAATAACCGCGACAAACGCGGCGACGGGGTGTTTAACGCTCTCGTTGGGGCCAGGCTCGGCACAGCCGTAGAGGGCGTGGTCGATGAAGGCCTCCTCATCCCACGCGGCAAAGAGAGGGTTGTCCTCGCCGACGACCCGCCGAAGGCGGTGCGTGAAGACAAGCTCGGCATCGCAGAGGTGGCCCAGCAGCACCCGGCACGGCCAGCGGCCGATGTTGGCCTCGGGGCGGAAGGCGGTGTCCAGGCTGGCGTCGCCGAGCTTGAGCACGCGCGCGTCAAAGGCCTCTACGCCCGGCGCGTAGCGGGCGATGAGTTGTGCGTGCGTGAGCGTGGCAAGCGCGTCGCGCGTCGGGCGTGGTGCGGCCGGGTCGATCATGCCGGAGGATAGATGGGCTGCTTGGGGGTCTTGATCTCGATGACCACCCGGCGTGCCAGCACGATGCCCGCAATAGCGCCGGGTGCCGACAGGACGACCGCCAGGACCATGATGAGAGGCTCAGGGATCGGGGGAAATTCCTGGCCCCGCCGCACAAGCAATCCCATCACCAGCGACCACGCGACGCCCGCAAGCTTGGCAATGACGGCAAAGTCAAACCAGAGGCGCAGAGCCTTGTCGCCGGTTCTGACAGCCACAACCCGCCCGAGCAGGATGACCATGAAACTCGGCAGCCATTCGGCCAGGTAACTGCTCGCGTGTGCAACTTGGCCACTGGCAAGGTGTTGAACCGCCAGGTCGATGAGGATGCTCGCAATGACCACGGCAAGTATGCCGATGCGCAGACGCGTCAGGGCCAGCGCGCTGCGTTCAGGGCACATGACCGCGGCCAGGGCCAGGGCAACGAGGGTTGCACCGATGGAGACTTCGCTCAGCAATCCAACGAGCACATCGCCGCCGGAAAACGCCCCGAACGCGGGCGCGATCCAGAAGGTGAGCTGGTAGACCCCACTAACGGCCATCCCGAGTGCACCAATCGCGATGACATACTGGTGCGGCACCGGCAGCTGCGCGAAGGTAGGCCTAGCCGCGGGCTTCGCCGCCGGTGCGCCGTCCTGGAAGGGGTCGTGCATACCGGGAGTGTAACACGGTCATTGCCGGTGAACCTCGCGGCCCAGTGCCATGAAACCTCACCCCTACGCATCCCCGCTAGAACCTGCTCAGCGAGGGGTTTTGATGCAGTGGTTCTGATTCGGTGGCACGGGCTTCGAACCCGTGCAGGTGCGTTGCAACACAAAGCAAGTTGTACACCCAAGGCCCAGAAAGGCCCAGAGAACCCCGCAGGAAGACCCTTGGGCAAAGGACCGCCACCACCCCCGGCCGTCGCGCACACCATCCACCTGCCTTGACCAAACTCCACCGCCGGGCCATCAGGGACCTCTGGGGCAAAAAATCGAGTTCGAAAACTCCGGAGCATGAGCTCCCAAAGCTGAACCCCCATCCAAATGCGGGCGACAGGACTTGAACCTGCACGGCCTCTCGGCCGCAAGAACCTAAATCTTGTGCGTCTGCCATTCCGCCACGCCCGCGCACGTACAACCGTACGCCCTTACACCACCCCGCGCGCACCACCAAGCATCCGCTCCGAACCAGCGGACCAGGACATCCTTCATCTACATCTTGTGCATCCATGCCCCGGCCAACACCAGCCGGCCAACCTCCCCCGCTCCGGGGATCACCACAAGATAGCACCGATCAAACCTCGACGTTGGCCTCCACGTTGGCCTCCAAGCTGGCCCCCACGCAGCCCGCCGTGCGTGCGTCGTGGGCAACTCATCGCACCATCTGATTTTTCCTGTTGACAGATTGTGCACTTGCCCGTACCGTGATCCCCTTGCCCATCGGAGACAGACTTGGCCGTGCAGAACCGCAGCTCGATCAAACGCAAACCACTCCGCGTCGACCCCGACGTGCAGGTCTGGACCTCCCTGCTGCACTACATGCGCTCCAGCCAGCCGGGCATATGCCGGCAGTGGTTCGACCAGCTCGAGCCCCTCGGCATCGCCGCCGGCGCACTGCGCATCCGCGCCCACAGCAACATGCACCGCGACTATCTCCAGCGCGCGTGCCTGGCCCCCTTCAACGATGCCGCACAGTCGGCCACCGGCCGCCTCATCAGCGTCCGCTTCCTCGGCCCCGACGACCCCCTTGACCCGCAGACCCCCACAAGCCGGTCCGCGCCCGCCACACAATCCTCCACACGCCCGCTCGACAGCGAGGCCCTCCCACCGATCCCCGATCAGGCACCCCCCGCACGCGTTGATATTAACGAACCACTCGACCACCTCTACGACGACGGCCTCGTCCTCAACCCCGACCACGGGTTTGACAACTTCGTCGTCGGCCCAAACAACCGCCTCGCCCACGCCGCCGCCATCGCCGTCTCGGCCAACCCCGGCGCGGGGTACAACCCCTTCTTCGTCCACGGCGGGGTGGGCCTGGGCAAAACCCACCTGCTCCAGGCGATCTGCCTGGGCATCCGCCACACCCGGCCCGGCGCGGTCATCTACTACACCTCCTGCGAGGGGTTCATGACGCAGTTCATGGACGCCGTCGCCGCCGGGGCCATGAACCGCTTCCGCTACAAGTTCCGCCACGTCGATGTGCTCGTCGTTGACGACATCCACTTCCTGGCCAAGCGCGACCGCACGCAGGAAGAGTTCTTCCACACCTTCAACACCCTGCACCAGAACCACAAGCACATCGTCCTGGCCTCCGACGCGCCGCCGGAAGAAATCCCCGACCTGCAAGACCGCCTCGTCTCACGCTTTAAGTGGGGCCTGGTCGCGCCCATCACCGCGCCGGACTATGAAACGCGCATCCAAATCCTGCTCAGCAAGGCCCGCATGCGCGGCTTCGAGATGCCCAAGGACGTCGCCGCCGCTATCGCACAACGCATCGACACCAACATCCGCGAACTCGAAGGCGCCGTGACCAACCTGCAGATGCATGCGGCGATGGAGAAACGCCCGATCGACCTCGAACTCGTCCGCACCGCCTTGGGCGAGTGCGAGAAGCACACCGAGCCGACCGTCAGCATCCAGACCATCATCGCCTCGATCACCGAGTTCTACGGCGTGCGCACCCCCGAACTGCAGAGCCGCCGACGCCAACGCTCCATCGCCCTGCCACGCCAACTCTGCATGTACCTCGCCCGGCGGAACACACGCTACAGCCTCGAAGAGATCGGCGGCTACTTCGGCGGCCGCGACCACACCACCGTCCTGCACGCCATCCGCACCATCGAGGGCCGACTGGAAACCGAGCCAGAGTTCTCCCAACAGGTCCACGCCCTGGAAGCCAAACTCCGCGGCGAGCCGGTGAACTAAAAATCAACAAACAAATTTTACTCCAGAGGCCCAGAGAGCCCAGAGGGGGGAATTTGGTCAATGCAGGGCTAAGTTGTTCACTACGGCCTGGGCGTCATGGCGTCTGACCCAAATTTCTTTCTCTGGGCTCTCTGGGCCTCTGGAGTAAAAACTATTTCTTCCCCTCGATCACCTGCCCCGTGCCGGTTGTGATCTTGCCGATGACGTAGACGCGTTCGCCCTGTTTTTCCAGGTGTTCTTTGACGCTCTTGGCGAACGTTGGCCGGACGATCAGGCAGAAGCCGATGCCCATGTTAAACACGCGGCGCATCTCCGCCTCGTCGATCCCGCCGCGCTCTTGCAGGAACCTAAACAACGCCGGCACGGGCCAACTGCCCGTATCGATCGCCGCGTCCACGCCGCCGTGCAGCGCGCGACAGAGGTTCCCGACCATCCCCGAGCCGGTGATGTGCGCCATCCCCCCGATCACCTTCTTGACCTTGTAACTCTTGAGCACCGACAGCACCGGCTTGACATAGATCCGCGTTGGCGTCAGCAGCACCTCGCCAAGCGTCTTGGCGGCGGTCTTGGCCGTGGCCTTGCTCTTGTTCCTGGCCACCTTCGCCCCCTCTTCGTCCAGTTCCGCATACGCCGCGTTCAGATCCAGTTTCGCCTCTTTGACGACCCTGCGCACCAGCGAATACCCGTTGCTGTGGATGCCGCTGCTGGCCAGCCCGAGCACCACATCGCCCACCTCCACGCGCCCGCCGTCGATCGCACGGTCCAGGTCCACAACCCCCACGGCAAACCCGGCCAGGTCAAAGTCCCCCGGCGCATACACATCGGGCATCTCGGCCGTCTCACCGCCGAGCAATGCACAACCAGACTGCACGCACCCATCGACGATCCCAGCCACCAGCGCGTTGAGCATCGCTTTGTCCACCTTGGGCGTGGCGATGTAGTCCAGAAAAAACAAAGGCTCGGCACCCTGCACGATCATGTCGTTGACGTTCATCGCCACCAGATCAATGCCGATGGTGTCAAACTTCTTCATCTCCGCGGCCAGTTTGAGCTTGGTCCCCACCCCATCGGCGCACGCAACGAGCACCGGGTGCTTGTAGTTGCGTGCAAAGAGGCGTTCGTTGTAGTCCAGCCTAAAAAGCCCGGCGAACCCGCCGGGGTTGTCGATCACGCGCGGGCCAAACGTCCGCCGGACCACCGAGGCGAGGCCCTCGGTGAACGAGTCCTTGTCCTCCAGGTTCACGCCGCTGTCGGCATAGGAAAGGTTCAGCGTCTTGGCGGGTGCTTTCCGTCGCGTCGTGGTGCGGGCAGGGGGCATAGGTGGCAGGATAGCGAAAGTGGGCAAACCGGGCGAGCGGAAACCCCTGTCGGTTGTTCTCGCGGGCGCGCCCGGCAGGCCCAACCCCCACGGCGGGCTTTACAGCCCATTACAGGCGTGCTTCGCCGGGTGGACCTATGGGTCTAAAAAAGCCGCCGGAGCGACCCTGGGCCATCGTGGTGCATCTCCACTTGCGGTCGCGGTTTTGTGGATATCGGCGGTGCCATGCCGGGACAATTTTGCTGCGCGGATCCCCTCGGCGTTGCGCGGCGACTAAACTTCCCTCCCGGCGAACTGCCGGCGTTGGGCCAGTCGCCCGGCGTTTTTTTGGAGCCTTGCATGTCCAGCCGAATGTTCACGTCTGAGTCCGTCTCGATGGGGCACCCCGACAAGGTGGCCGACCAGATCTCCGATGCGATCCTTGACGCGATGATCGCCGACGATCCGTTCTCGCGCGTGGCGTGCGAGACGCTGTGCGCGACGGGGCTGGTCGTCGTCGCCGGGGAGATCACGACTAAGACCTATGTGGAGATCCCCGAGATCATCCGCAAGACGGTCAGGGAGATCGGGTACACCACCGGGGACATGCGGTTTGATTCAGAGTCGTGCGCGGTGATGGTTGCGCTGAACAAGCAAAGCCCCGACATCGCCATGGGCGTTGACCGCGAGGGGGCGGGGGACCAGGGGATGATGTTCGGCTTTGCGTGCAAGGACACGCCCGAGCTGATGCCGCTGGCGATCCAGCTCAGCCACCGGCTCGTCGAGCAGCAGGCGCACGTGCGGCGTGAGGGGACGATCCCCGGCCTGCGGCCCGACGCCAAGAGCCAGGTAACCGTTGAGTATCAGGATGACAAGCCCGTGCGCGTCGATACGGTGGTGCTCAGCACGCAGCACGAGCCGATGTGGAACGATCGGCAGGCGGAGCTCAAGAAGGCGATCATCGAGCACGTCATCAAGCCGGTGCTGGGCCAGTGGTACAACGCCGGGATCACGGTGCACGTCAACCCGACGGGTCGGTTCGAGATCGGCGGCCCGCACGGGGACACCGGGCTGACCGGTCGCAAGATCATCGTCGATACCTACGGCGGGATGGGCCGGCATGGCGGCGGCGCCTTCAGCGGCAAGGACCCGACCAAGGTTGACCGCTCGGCGGCCTATATGGCAAGGTACATTGCCAAGAACGTTGTCGCCGCGGGGCTGGCCGAGCGGTGCGAGATACAACTTTCGTACGCCATCGGCGTGGCCGAGCCGACGAGCGTGTACGTGGACACCTTCGGCACCGCAAAGGTGAGCGAGGAGAAGATTTCCGAAGCGATCCGCAAGACCTTCAAGCTGACCCCACGCGGGATCATCGAGAGCCTCGGGCTGCGGGTGCCGATCTTCGCACCGACGGCACGGCACGGGCACTTTGGCAGGCCGCCTGGGACCATCACGTACAACGGGAAGAAGTATGAGACGTTTACGTGGGAGAAGACGGACAAGGTCGACGCGCTGCGTGCGGCGGTGAAATAAGCCGGGTAGGTCCGGGTAGGTCGGCTCTCCGAGCCGACCGTCTTGGGCGTGATATGGGGGCGTGATATGGGGGCGTGATATGGGGGCGTGAAGTGCGCGGTGATTTCAGGGTGTAGACAGTGGCCAACCCCACCCCTGCACCTGCCCTCGGGGGAGGGGTTGAAGAAGAAGGAGAGGATCGGCTCGGAGAGCCGATCTACCCAGAATCGCTCTTAGGCCTTGGCGACGTGCTTCAAGCCGCGGCGGCGGTCGCGGATGCGGCGGCTCTTGCCCTTGCGCTCGCGGAGGTAGTAGAGCTTGGCACGGCGGCTGTCGCCCCGGCGGACGACCTCGACTTTTTCGACGCGGGGTGAGCAGACCGGGAAGGTGCGCTCGACGCCGACCTCGTCAACGAGCTTGCGGACGGTGATCATCTCGGTCACGCCGCGGCCGGCGTGGGAGATCAGCACGCCGGTGAAGACCTGCGTGCGCTCCTTGTCCCCCTCGACGATCTTGTTGTGCACGCTGATGGTGTCCCCGATGGAGAGCACCGGCAGGTCTGTGCGGAGGAGCTCGGCGTTGAGGCTCTCGATGATCTGTTGAATACCCATGGTCGTGCTCTTTCCAAAGTTGAGTGGAGATGGTAGGCGTGCCGGGGTTGGGGGGCAATGGGTGGGGGGAGGATGGCGGGCTGGAAGCCCGCCCCACCCAGAACCCTTACCCCACCCAGAACCCTTACTTTGGTGGGGCGGGCTTCCCAGCCCGCCCCACCCAGAACCCTTACTTGGTGGGGCGGGCTTCCCAGCCCGCCATGCCGGGAGCAAAAAGGTCTAGTCCTGGATGCGTGGGTCGACGACGCGGTAGAGGACATCCACGGCGAGGTTCAGCAGGATCAGCAGCGTGCTGAAGACCAGCACGACGCCCATGATTAGGAACAAATCCTTGTTGAGCACGGCGTTGACGAAGTGCTGGCCCAGGCCCGGGACGGTGAAGACGCGTTCGACGACGAAGCTGCCGGTCATGGCTAGGGCGGTGGCTGGGCCGAGGTAGCTCAGGGCGGGGAGGAAGGCGTTTTTAAGTGCGTGCTTGAGGACGACGCGTGATTCGGGCAGGCCCTTGGCGCGGGCGGTGCGGATGAAGTCGGTGCCGAGCGCATCGATCATGCCCATGCGTGTCAGGCGTGCGATGTATGCGGCGAAGGGGAGGCTCAGTGTGATCGCGGGCAGGAGGATGTCCTGCGGCCTGCCCCATGCGGCAACCGAGCCGATGCCCAGCAGGACGGGGCCGACGAGCAGCAGCAGGGTGCCGACGACGAAACTGGGGAGGCTGATGCCCACGAGGGCGACGGCGAGTGTTCCGGTGTCGGCAAGTGATCCTGGTCGCACGGCGCCGAGGACGCCGGCGGTCAGGCCGATGACCAGGGCGATGATGATGGCGCATGCGCCGATGAGGATGGAGACGGGCAGAGCGCCGGCGAGGATTTCGTTGACGCGCCAGTCTTCGTACTGGAGGCTCGGGCCGAGGTCAAAGACGAAGCGTGTCGGGGGGGCGAGGCCGGCGGCTTGCATCTGGGCATCTTGGCGGGCGTGAGTGCCGTCGATGCGGCCACGGATGTGGGCCAGGCCCGAGGCGTTGCTGAGGTAGGAGAAGTAGAAGGACCAGAAGCTATCGAGGTTGTATCGGGCCTCGATGGCCTGCTGAACTTCTTTGGGTGGCAGGCGTCCTTCACCCTTGTCCATGGGGCTGCCGGGGATGGCCCAGGCGAGTGTGAGTGTGAGGGTGTAGACGGCTAGCAGGATGATGGGCAGCTGGAGCAGCCGCCTGGAGATCAGCGTGAGCATGGCAGGAACGATACCCCGGCAGGTGGGGGCGTGACCTCATACAGAGCACCACTGAACGTCGTGCGTTCGAAGTGGCCAACCCCACCGCTGCCTCCCCTCGGGGGAGGGGTTCAGCATCAGAAACAACGGCGATCCGCATCATGCGGCTTTGGGGACGAAGACGCGGAGGAGGTTGTTGCCGGATCTTTGTGCAGATTGCAGCGCGCGGTGTGCGGTGTCCAGGACCGAGTCGATGGTGGTAAAGCGTGCGCGGGTGGCATCGTCCAGTGAGAGGAGCCCGGCCGAGAGGGTGACGGGGATATCGATCCTGACAAGGCCCTTGGGTGTTATGTGCATGGGCTGGGCCGTGAGGTCGTCCTTGAAGGCCTCGATGAGTTTGGTTGCCGAGAAGCGGTCGGTGGCGGTCATGATGATGGCGAAGAGGCCGCGGTCGAGGTTGAAGCTGATGATGGCCTGGGTCTCGAACTTGCGGAGGCGTTCGCCGAGGCAGAGGAGCAGTTCGTTGGTATAGGCCTGCCCGTACTCTGTTTGTATGTTCTCGACCCCGTCGAGCGCGAGCAGCGCGAGGGAGAAAGGCCCGCCGCCGGCCTGGAGCTGCTCGACAACGGCGACGAGGTTCTGGCTCAGTGTGATGCGGTTGGGCAGGAGCGTGATGGGGTCGAGGTTGGCGGCGAGTGCGGCGTCTGGGTCGTTGGTCGGTGGTGTTGTGCGCGGCTGGCTCTGGATGGGGAGCGTTGCGCTGACGAGCTGCTCGTTGGCCTTGGCGCGGACGGTGGCCGGGTCGCCGTAGTCGGCAAGCTCGACTTCCAGGAAGCTGGCGACCTCGCGTGCACCTTTGGCGATGACTTCCATGAGTTCATCGGTGCGCGGGGGTGTGATGCGGAACCACTCCTCGCACTTGGCGTAGTAGCGCTTGAGCGCGACGCCGGGCTCCGTGGCCGAGAGGACATCGGCGGCCATGTTCCCAAGCCCGACGGCGTAGACGGCTTGGATGTGCGTCTGCGGGGCGGCCTGCGGGCGTTCGTGGTAGCGGATCGGCACGCTGAGCTCGGGGGGGAGTTTCCAGCGTGCGGCGAGCAATGCGCCGACGTCGGGGTGGGAGGCTTCGAGTTGTTCGAGCTCGGCCTTGACGAGCAGGCGGTGGTCGCCGTTGGTTGATTGGAGGATCGCGGCGTATTCCTTGCCGAGCGCCTGGTAGAGGGCGACCATGCCGACGTCTTGGAGGAGGCCGGCGAGGAAGACCTCTTCTTCATGGCCGATCTTGGCCTCATCGGCGATGCACTTGGCGGCGACGCCGGTGAGGAGGCCGCGGCGCCAGTAGGAGGCGTAGTCAAAGCCTTGCTCGGCGTGCTTTTTGAGCGAGCCGACGAGTGAGAAGCCCAGGGCGAGTGTTTTGACGCTCGAGAAGCCGAGCATGACGATGGCCTGGCTGATGGTGCTGCAGGGCTTGCTGAGGCCGTAGAAGGGGGAGTTGACGGTCTTGAGGACCTTGCCGGAGAGGCCCTGATCTTTGCTGATGACGTCGGCGAGTTCAACGATGGTGGTTTTGTTGTTGGCGGTCAATTCGATGATGCGTAAGGCGACCGCCGGCAGGCTTGGCAGTCGGTCGCAACGGAGCACGCGATCGAGGATCTCGGGGTTCATGCGGTCTTTGGGCTGGAAGAATCTCAGGCCTCGGTCAACATCGGTCCGTCGGGGGGGATACTTGATGGGGATGGTGGTTGTTGGGCAGTTGCGTAGAAGGGCGTTGTGCTGGTTGGGGCTTAGCTGAGGGGTCCGTAGACGAGGGGAAAGGTTTTCGCTTCTGATCCGATCAGGTGCCGAACGTATGCTGCAAGGAGGGCGCCGGCGCGTCTGGTATGGTCGCTGTGTGGCAGGCTTTGCGGGTTGTGCGGGTGATGCATGGCGGATTGTCGGAGGGTTTGGAGTGTTGTGCCGCGTACGTGCCAGTGGTGTTGGTGCTCGGTGTGTTTGGTTGCGCTGAAGCCGCCGAGCTCGGGTATGAAGGTGAGGACCCCGACTGGTTGGAGGGGTGTGCCGGTGTGGATGTCAGTGTCGAGCCTGGGTGCGAAGCCGGACCACTGGAGGAGTTGGAGTTGGTAGCAGAGGAGTTGTGGGTGGAGGTTGTCAGTGGTGGTCAGTTGCTGGAGGCAGTTGAGCAGTGCGTCGAAGAGTTCGGGGTGAGGGT
The DNA here is from genome assembly GCA_021299385.1 of Phycisphaeraceae bacterium. Lineage (GTDB taxonomy): Bacteria > Planctomycetota > Phycisphaerae > Phycisphaerales > UBA1924 > JAJTGZ01. The sequence continues at coordinate 40,129 of JAJTGZ010000015.1, forward strand.
CTTGGTCGCGGACGAGCAGTTGTGTGATCTCGCTGGCGTAGAGAGCGGCGTAGTAGAGGTGGAGGTTTGTGTGCAGGGCGGGGAAGGCCTCGGCCAGGTCCCACTCGGTGATGAGGGCGAGTTCGCTGGCGGGCTTGATGAAGAACGCGGCGTGTGCGCGGGTGAGCAGCTCGATGCCGCCTGAGTATGCCGAGCCGGGCCGGCGGCTCCCCTTGGCCAGGCCTCGGACGAAGCCGTGGGAGCGGGTGAAGAGCCATGCGGTCTGACTGGTTTCGGACCAGTCCCAGTGGCGTATGCAGATGGCTTGATCGCGGGTCGGCGGCACTGGGAAGGCTACGCGTTGGTGTGGGGCTGGTGAGGTCTTGTCTATGCTGTGCGGATGCGAAGAGCGGTTGCGACATACGGCTTGATGGTTGCGGCGTTGTTTTTGGCCGGGCCTTTGGCGTGGGTGCTCACCGCGGGCGTGCACGACCCGACGGGTGGGCATGGGGGTACGGTGCTGCTGTTTGCCGAGTCGATGCCGGTGGCGTTTGTGCGTGGGGCGGGGGCGTCTTTGATTGCCGTGGTGGTGGGGCTGTTGTCGGCAAGGTTGGTGTCGCTGCGGTGGGGGTTGTGGAACGCGGGTGTGGTGATGGCGTGGGCGAGCGCGGGTGTGGGGACGGTGGACCAGGTGCTGCGGGCGCGTGGGTCGGCGTCGGGGCTGCTGGGGGCCTTCGCGGTGGAGGGTGGCCTGCTGGCGGTCCTGGCGGCGGGGTTTGCGTTCCTGGCCGGCCGCGTTGCGCGGGAACGCTGGGGGGAGGAGGAAGGTTGGTCGCGTGGGAAGCGAGTGGGGATGATCGTCGCGGCGGTGGTGGCGTCGGCGGTTGGAGTTGCGGTTGGGACGCGCGTTGGGATGATTGATAACCTCAAGGGGCAGGCGATTTTTAGTGTGCTGGCTGGGAGCGTGCTGGGGGGGATATTGGCGACGATTGTGTGGCCGAGGCACCCGGCGTGGACAGTGGTGCTGGGCGTTGCGGTGGTGGCGGTGTTTGGGCCGATGTACGCGATGGCGACGGTGCCTGCGGGGCAACTCGTCGAGCAGATCTTCGGGGGGACGCTGGTGGGGTTTGCGCGGATCACGCCGATGGACTGGGCGGCGGGCGCGCTGCTCGGGACGCCGATGGGGATGTCGATTGCCGGGGGGCTGATGGGGCGGGAACAGGTGGTCGCGGGGCGGGCGTGAGGGGGAGAATCTTTACTCCAGAGGCCCAGCGGGCCCAGAGGGGGAATCACTCAGAGGACGGAGGGGCAGAGGTTTTCAGAGTGGTTTTGGGTCGGCTTTGTTGGAGGCCTTCGGCCCCAGCGGGGCCGGGGGGTGTAGCCACGGGTGGAGCCCGCGCTTTGGCGGGCGCAACCCGTGGGAAGTTGATGCACCCGCGCCCCGCCCCGGCAGGGGCGGCGGAATCCCCCGCCCCTGCCGGGGCGGCCCACATCCAGTGCCAGGCTTCCACGGGTTGCGCCCGCCAGAGCGCGGGCTTCACCCGTGGCTACACCCCGCAACCCCTTTGGGGTTGGAGAGGATGCAACCTGCAAAACCTTTGAGGTTGAAGGCGCTGTGAGTTAGACCTGGTATGTACTGCGCGTTCCTCCGCCAACCTATGGGACCTCGGCGAACCTCTTCTTCTTGAATTTCTGCCTCAGTCAACCCCACCCCTGCCCCTCCACGCGGGAACGTTCTGGGGGAGGGGTTATGAGGGATCGAGGATTTTTGCGAGGCTGGGGCCGAGGGTTTTGATGAGGTGCTCGGCTTGTTGGCGGGTTACTTGTTTGCGGTTCATAATGATGGCGGTCTTGGCGTTGCCGTCGGCTTGATCGAGGAGGTTGAGGGAGGCGTTGCGGTCAAGGCCTGTGAGCGTGGCGATAACGCGGGCGGCGCGGTCGCGGAGTTTGTCGTTGCTGGCTTTGACGTCGACCATGAGGTTTTGATAGACGCGGCCGGCACGGACCATGAGGGTGGTGCTGATGGCGTTGAGCGTGAGTTTGGTGGCCGTGCCGGCTTTCATGCGTGTGCTGCCGGTGAGGACTTCGGGGCCTGTTGGGAGTGTGATGAGGTGGTCGCAGGAGGGTGGGTTGGATACGCGGGCGCAGGTGAGCAGTGCGGTGGTGCAGTGTGGGGCGAGGCGCTTGGCGATGGCAAGGCCGCCGAGGGCGTAGGGTGTGGTGCCGCCGGCGGCGATGGCGAGGACGGCGTCGTGCTCGGTCAGGTGCAGGTGTGTGAGTTCCGGTTCGCACCCGGAGGGGTCGTCTTCTTTGCCTTCGCTGCTGGTGCGGAGTGCGCTGTCGCCCCCTGCGATGAGAGCGATGATCTTGCCGGGTGGCACGCAGAAAGTGGGCGGGGCCTCAGAGGCATCGAGGACGCCGAGGCGGCCGCTGGTGCCAGCGCCGATGTAGATCAGCCGGCCTTGGTGGTGGGGGGTGCAGAAGTGGGGTTCGACGGCGCGGATGAAGGCTTCGATCTGGGGGTGTGCCGAGCGCACGGCGTTGAGGGCGGCAAAGTCCTCGGTGGCCAGGAGTGCAAGACAATCGGCGGGGTTGAGGGTGTGCAGGGTGTGGGAGCGGGGGTTGCGCTGTTCGGTGTCGATCTGGGCGCGGTTAGGGGGAGGGATGGATGGATTCATGGGTGGTGCTGGGGGTTTGGGGAGAGAGCGGGGGGAGGGTTTTTGCCGAGGAATGGGCGGTATTTGTGGTTTGTGCATCACCTGGCTGAAGATCTGACGTACAGTAGTTCGATGTTCACGCGTAGCGTTTGGTGTAGGGTTGTCGGTAAGGGGAAGAGCATGTCGCTTCGCCGTGGTAAGTCTGCGTTTACGCTGATCGAGTTGTTGGTGGTGATTGCGATCATCGGGTTGCTGGTGGCGTTGCTGCTGCCGGCGTTGAAGAAGGCGCGGAAGGCGGCGCGCGAGACCAAGTGCATGCTTCAGATGAACCAGTACAGCCGGGGGATTGCCCAGTACGCGATGGATTACAAGGAGCGTTTGGCGACGTACAGCTGGCGTGCGAAGACTCGGTACCGGGGGTTTGACCAGGACACGCCGTACTATGGACCGTATGAAACCGAGACCGAGGCTGCAAGGTATCAGATGTACTCGATGATCAAGGCGATCTCGCCAGTATCGGTTGTGCAGGAGGAATCGGTTGTGCAGGAGGAGCGCATAATCCCGCACTTAAACTTGTCGCTGGTGATCATGCAGCAGTATATTTCCAACCGTATTCCTGACCCTATTGCGCTGTGCCCGGAAGATTTTTATCTCAACAGCGTGCGCGACAATGCGGTGCAGACGGGGAGAGCGACGAGTATCGACTTTGCGCGTTCAAGTTACCAATATCCGATTCCGTTCTGGGGCCAAGACCGGGACTCGACGTGGAGTCTGCGTCCGTTTACTACAAATGGTGTTCTAATATCTGACAATGCTCAGTTGGGCCGCCGGAAGATTACCGAGATCGTCTTCCCGGCGACTAAGGCGTTGTTCTATGAGCAGTTCAGTTGGCACGAGAACCGCCCGACGCACTTCACGCTGCCGATTGCCGACAACCTGGTTACCGCGTGCGACGGCTCAACGCGGCGAATCTTCACCAAGGACGTGAACCCGGGTGGTTTTATAAACTCTGACGGTACAATCGATACGAGCAATAGCGGCCGGTTTATAGTATACAAACCAGATCCTGATCAGGGTCAACCCCCGGTCCCGCCAGGAATCCCATCGAGGAACCCGGTTCGGTGGTTGATGACATTGGACGGGCTCAAGGGCACCGACTGGGGTGGGACCGAGCCGCTCAGGCCTGTGCCTTGAGGTGCAGTGTGGGGTGGGGCGGCCGGCCTGGCTAACTCGGCAGTTTTTTCGCCTCGTGGCGGACGATGTTACCCGACTGCAGATAGATCAAATCCTCGGCGATGTTCTTGCTCAGGTCGCCGACGCGTTCGAGTTCGCGGCCGCAGCGGTGGATGAGCAGGCACGCGGCCTTGCTCTGGCGGTCGGTGGTCATGATGTTGAC
>JAJTGZ010000016.1 GCA_021299385.1 Phycisphaeraceae bacterium
TCTAGTCAAGCCTCCCCAACCCTGGCACAACTCTTAATCGCACCACTCCAACGCACTTACACAACCACGCCACTCCCCCCACCGAGCCCGGCTGCTAACCTCTACCACTCAAGTTCTTCCCAAGGAGCCGGCAGATGACGACCCCATCAACCCCCACCCACAACCACACCTTCGGCCAGCGTCTGCTCAACGGCATCGAAGCAGTCGGCAACAAGGTCCCCCACCCCGTTCTCCTCTTCCTCATCCTCATCATCATCGTTGTCATCGCCTCGGCCGTGCTGCAACTCTTCGATGCCTCGGCCACGTTCGAGAGGATCAACACCGATACCCACCAGGTCGAGACACAGACCCAGCCCGTACGCAGCCTCCTCTCCGGCGAGGGCGTCCGCTTCATGTTCAGCTCCCTGGTCCCCAACTTCCTCGGCTTTGTCGCCCTCGGGCAGCTCGTCGCCGCGATGCTCGGCGTCGGTGTCGCCGAGGAATCCGGCATGATCAACGCCATGATCCGCAAGCTCGTCAGCGTCGCACCACGCTGGATTCTCTGCTACTTCATCGTCTTCGTCGGCATCCAGTCGAGCATCGCCAGCAACGCCGGGTACCTGGTCCTGATCCCACTCGCCGCCGTCGCCTTCCGCAGCGTCGGGCGCCACCCCCTCGCCGGCCTGGCCGCCGGGTTCGCCGCCGTTGGGGGCGCCTTCAGCATCAACATCTTTATAACCCCCACCGACGCCGTGCTCGTCGAACTGACCAACGACGCCATCCACATCATCGACCCGACCGCCTCGATCAAGCTCACCTCCAACGTCTGGTTCAACATCGCCTCCTCACTGTTCCTTACTGTCATCATCACCCTGGTAACCGAGCGCATCATCGAGCCGAGGCTCGGCAAATACACCGGCACCGAACAGGCCGACAAACCCGCCGACGCCAAAGCCGACGCCAAAGCCAAGGATGGTGCCGCCAACACACCCTCACCCGCCGACGAGGCACGCGGCCTCCGCTACGCACTCTTTGCCCTCCTGGGCGTAACGGCCCTGATCTGCCTGCTCACGCTCCCGCCCGGCGCGCCCCTCCGCGACCCCGCCACCGGACAAATCATCGGCAACACACCCTTCATGGACGGGCTCATCGCCATGATCATGCTCGTCTTCCTCGCCATGGGCACCGCCTTCGGCTTCGGCGCGGGCACCTTCAAAGACATCGGCGACGTCATCAAGGCCATGCACAAGACCGTCGTCGGCCTCAGCGGCATGATCATGATGCTCTTCTTCATCAGCCAGTTCGTCGCCTACTTCAACTTCAGCCGAATCCCCACCTTCCTGGCCATCTCCATGTCCGACACCCTCGAAGGGATGAATGTCGGCCCCTTCTTCCTCCTCATCGGCTTCATCATCGTCATCGCAATCTTCAACATCTTTATGACCGGGGCCATCGGCAAGTGGGCCATGCTCGCACCCGTCTTTGTACCCCTGCTCATGCGCCTGGGCGTTGACCCAGAGGTCGTCCTGGCCGCCTACCGCGTCGGCGATTCACCCACCAACACCGCTACGCCCATGCTCTCGATGTTTGCACTCATCCTCGGCTTCTTCCAGAAGTACGACAAGAACGCCGGCATCGGAACCGTCTTCTCCACGATGATCCCCCTGGTCCTCTGCATGCTCATCTCGTGGACCCTCTTCTTCAGCGCGTGGTACTGGCTGGGCATCCCCTTCGGCTTCTAAGAGGCTGCTTCATAACCCGGTGGCGCGGGCTTCCAGCCCGCAGCTTTGGATTTCTGATTCAGCCCCTAAGCCCCCCCAACCCTCAACGCTCACCCTCCCGCACGCTCGTAAACGTCCGCACACCACCGCTCCGCACATACCGCACCTCACCCGTCCGGCTCTCGCTCCCGTCCGGCGAGACCAAAATCAGCACGATCGAATAACGGTCCCGAGACTGCACCGTCACCACCTGCTTCTGGCTGAACATCTGCCCCCCAGGCGCGGCAAACTGCCCCACCAGCGTGAACACTCCCGTCGAGTCGTTAAACGTCCCCGCCGAGGTGATCGCGCTCGTCGAGAGCGTGTCCATCCACGTCGAGATAAACCGCTGCTGCGCGTTGTCAAAGCCCAGGTAGCCAATCCCCGCAAACGCCCCGAGCGCGGGCATGTTCCCGGAATACTCCTGCCGAAGCCAACGCTTGCCCAGCGTCCAGGTCGTCGTCATCGTCCCCGTCGCCGTCGCCGGCGGCTCCCCCGGCCCGGTGTCAAACTTCCCCTCAACGCTCCACGTGCCCGCAAAGACGTCCAGCAGCGCGTGCGCCGCCGAGGGCCGCGCCAGTTGCTGCCACACCGGCACCTCGCCCGACGCTCCACCAGCGTCGCTCTCCACGCCCGCGCCAATGTCAGCGCCCACGTTCATCTTGCCGTCGATTGCACCCTCACCAACAACGCCCTGATCCGCCAGACCACCCGCGACCCCACGCACCCCACGCACCCCGAGGTTTTCATCCTTGCTCTCACCCCGCCCCGGCTTGCTCGTCGGCAGCAGCTGCGCGATCGTCTCGCCGAGCAACCCCCAACGCCCCTTGCCCGCGCCCTGCAGCTCCGGGGCACCCCTGGCCGGGCCAACCGCAGCACGCTCAGTTGGCGCGGACGCGCCCGATGCCACCTTGGCCTGTGCCACCAGCAACTCCATCTCCCGCACTTCCTGCTCGATGGCCTCGCTCGGCGTATCGGCGACAACCTGCAGGCCAAACGCCGCGGCAGGCCCGCAGGCCAACCCCAACGCCACACCCAACAAAGATGCGATAAAGATATCGTTGGCTGATCGCATGGGTCTGCTCCCGATTCGTCCGCACGGCCATCCCGTGCCGACCCACTTCGCTTATCGGCCATCGACTACCCCTCCTAAAGCCACCCCACGCACCAATCTACTTTCCCGCTCAACCCACCCGCGATACACACCCCATCGGTACGTTGAGAATCACAACAAGAGCCAAACATGCACGCACTCATCCTCCTCATATTCCTGACCTTTCTTCCACCCGCACCCACCCCCCAGACCCCCAACTTCACCCGCGCCGCGGACTACTCCACCAAACTCGTCGGCCAGGCCGTGCTCGTCCAACAAGGAGGACAAGTTATCTTTGAACGCTACGACAATAACTGGTCCGCAGACGCACCCCACCCGCTCGCCAGCGGCACCGAAAGCTTCACCGGCGTCGCCGCATGTTTGCCGTGCAAGACGGCCTGCTCACACTCGACGAGCTCGCCGCCGACCCACCAGTGGGGAGGGGCAGGGGTGGGGTTGGCAACCTTAAACGCACGACAATCATTGGCGATCAATAAATCCACCCCTGCATATCCGCACGCCCCCCGAGCGGGCACTATGCTCCCGCGTCGTCCACGCAGGAGGCACCCGTGACCATGATCCGCACAGAACGCTCCCAGGCCGGCTCGGCCGACACACTCAAGGCACGCTACCTCGCCGTGCTCGCCAACATCGACTCGGCCGCACGCCGCAGTGGCCGCACGGGCAAGGACATCCTGCTCGTGGCCGTCAGCAAGTACACCGGCTTAGACCAGATCCGCGAACTCGTCCAGCTCGGGCACCGCGACTTTGGCGAGAACCACGTCCAGGCCCTGACCCAGCGCGCCGCGGCCCTCGACGAGTTCTTCACACGCACCAAGGCGCTGCCCGTGCTCAAGACCGCCGCGGGCGATGCGCAGGCCCCGATCCGTTGGCACATGATCGGCCGCCTACAGCGCAACAAGGCCCGGCGTGCCGTCGAGCTCTGCCGGCTGATCCACTCGGTCGACAACGCCCGCGTTGCCGAGGACGTGCAGATCGCCGCCAACAAACTCGGCAAGACCACCGACGTGCTCTTGCAGGTCAACACCTCCGGCGAAGAGACCAAGACCGGCATCGCCCCCGCCGCCGTCATGCACATGCTCGACATGCTCGAAACCATGATCAACGTCCGCGTTCGCGGGCTGATGACCATGGCCCCGCACACCAGCACCGACCCCGCCGCCGCCCGGCTGACGTTCATCCGCCTGCGCGAACTCTTCGAGGAAGCACGCCGCATCGGCGCGGGGGGGGAGCATTTCAACATCCTCTCGATGGGGATGTCCGACGACTACGAGGTAGCAATCCAGGAAGGCGCCAACCTCGTCCGCATCGGCTCGGCAATCTTCGGCCCCCCGACGCACACCCCCGATGAGTCGGAAGAGTCCGACAGCGACGAGTGATGAGCGATGAGTTGTGAGTGTGCATCCGGTTTTTTCAGAACCCCTCCCCCGAGGGGAGGGGCAGGGGTGGGGTTGATCCCGGCTGTTCACTCACAGCAAGCACAACCGACGCGAGCACAAACCCATCAGAAGATGTTCGCGGAGGTCGCGGAGGTCGCGGAGGGGAAATCGAGGAACGCGGAGCAAAGGCCGGGGTTGGCTTCTGTGGATCACCGGTTTATGTCGTGCGTCCGAAGTGGTGAACCCCACCCCTGCCCCTCCCCTCGGGGGAGGGGTTCGGCACAAACATTGCCGATCTCCGCCGCTTTGCGCGGACCCCCACGGCGACGTGTACAGCCCCGCTGGCGCGTCCGTTGCCGGGAGGGTCCAGATGTCCACCCGAGCCTGCCGAATGGCTCCTGAGCCATGCTGGTGCATCTCCACCTTTGATCACAACCGCGCGGAGTTACACACACCACGATCGCCCACTTATTGCGCGCCTCTCGTCACTCGACGGTAACACTCTTCGCCAAGTTCCTCGGCTTATCCACATCGTGCCCGCGTGCGACCGCGGCGTAGTACGCCATCAGTTGCAGCGGCACCACCGCGAGCATCGGGCTGAGCGGTTCGCACACTTCGGGGATGTACATCACGTCCTGGGCGTGCTTGTTGATCTCGGTGTCCCCCTCGGTGGCGACGGCGATGACGTGCCCGCCGCGCGAGCGCACCTCTTGGATGTTGCTCATCACCTTCTCGTACTGCCGGCCCTTGTTGGCGATGAACACGGCGGGCAGGCCCTCGTTGATGAGGGCGATAGGCCCGTGCTTCATCTCCGCCGCGGGCATCCCCTCGGCGTGGATGTAGCTGATCTCCTTGAGCTTCAGCGCGCCTTCGAGGGCGGTTGGATAGTTGTACCCGCGCCCCAAAAACAGCCAGTTCTCCCGCTCGACGTACTTCTCGGTGATGCGTTTGATGCGTTGGCTCTGCTCGAGGATGCGCTCGATCTTGGCGGGGATCGCCTCCATCTCGCGCATCATGTCCAGGCACTGGTCGGCGCTCATGAAGCGCTTGCGGGCGATGTGCATGCTGATGAGGCTCAGGACCGTAACCTGCCCGATGAAGGCCTTGGTGCTGGCGACGCCGATCTCGGGCCCGACGCGGAGGTAAACGCCCGCGTCGGTCTCGCGTGCGATCGAGCTGCCCACGACGTTAACAACGCCGAGTGCCAGTGCGCCCCGTTCCTTGGCCTCGTGCAGCGCGGCGAGCGTGTCGGCCGTTTCGCCGCTCTGGCTGACGGCGACGACGATGGTGTTCTCTTCGATGACCGGGTTGCGGTAGCGGAACTCGCTGGCGTATTCGGTGGTGCAGGTGATCTTGGCGAGGTCCTCGAGCATGTAGCGCCCGATCATGGCCGCGTGCAGGGCCGTGCCCTGGGCCGTGAGGATCACGCGCTTGGCCTTGGTCAGGTCCTTGGCGAACGCGGCCAGGCCGCCGAGCACCACGCGCCCCTCGCGCATGTCCATGCGCCCGCCGAGGCAGGCGCGGACGCTCTTGGGCTGCTCGAAGATTTCCTTGAGCATGAAGTGCTGGAAGCCGCCGAGCTCGATCTGTTCGAGTTCCAGTTCGAGCTGCTGGACCTTGGGCGAGAGGGCGGTGTTGTGGATGTCGGTGGTGCGGAAGCCCTCGCGTGTGATTTTGACGACGTTGTAGTCGTCCAGGTGGATGGCCCGAGCGGTGTGGGCGATGATCGCCGCGCCGTCGCTGGCGACGACGTACTCGTTCTCTGAGCCGATGCCGACGAGCAGCGGCGAGCCTTTGCGGGCGCACACGAGCACGTCGGGCTCCTTCTCGCAGATGACGGCGATGGCATACGCGCCGGTAACCTCACGCAGCGCACCCTGCACGGCCTTTTCCAGGTCGCCCTCATAAAGCTCGCCGATGAGCATGGCGAGGACTTCGGTGTCGGTCTGGCTGTTGAAGGTGTGGCCGCGCTCTTGGAGGTAGGTTTTCAGTGCGCTGTAGTTTTCGATGATCCCGTTGTGGACCAGCGCGATGCCGTGGCGGTCGTCGGTGTGTGGGTGCGCGTTGAAGTCTGTTACGCCGCCGTGGGTCGCCCAGCGTGTGTGGCAGAGGCCCAGGGAGCCGTCGAAGCCGGGCTTGCCCTCGATGGCGGCCTCGAGGTTGGCGACGCGGCCGATCTTTTTCTGCACGCTCAGGTGCCCATTTTGGATGATGGCGATCCCGGCCGAGTCATAGCCGCGATATTCCAGACGCTTAAGCCCTTCGAGGAGGATCGGCCGAGCGACCTTAGACCCGATATAAGCAACGATTCCGCACATAGGAGCATCCTTGATCCAAAGGCCCGGCGGTCTGGCCCAGGCCCGGTCTGGTTGGTCTATCGACCGGCGGGGCGGGGGGAGTGGAGGTGGGCTGAGGTGCCGGGGGTTTGGGGGAGGATATGCGGGGGTGGGTAGGGGTGCTTTCGGTGGGGTGGGGGTGGTGGATGCCGAGGTTGCCCAGATTGACATTGGGAGAGTTTATTTGTGCGGATTGTTGGACAAAGTGGTGAAAAACCCTTGCCGGGCGGGGGTGGAGGGGGTAGATTGGTGTATCCATGTGCCCGGCCTGGTGGCCGGGGTGTGTGGAGAGTGGGCGGAAGCCCGGGGAGGTAGAGATGACTTGGAAGCAGTTTTGTAGCGTGGTTGCGTTTGCGGCCGTTTCGACCCTGACCACCGCCGCGCGTGCGCAGTGGACCGTCACCAACCTCAACCCGGCGGGATCGACGCAGTCTTATGGCTACGCCGCGAGTGGTGGGCAGCAGGCGGGGGTTACCACTCTGGGCGGGCTGAGCCGCGCAAGCCTTTGGAGCGGTACATCGGCCACATGGGTCGATCTCAGCCCCGCGGGATCGGACTATTCCGTTGCCTATGCCATGAGTGGCGGGCAGCAAGCGGGGCAAGCCGGGGTTGGCGGGGTGCTGCGCGCGAGCCTGTGGAGCGGCACCGCCGCCTCGTGGGTAGATATCCACCCGGCGGTCGCGGACTATTCGGTAGCCCTTGCCATCGGCGGGGGGCAGCAGGCGGGGTATGCCAACGTGGGCGGGGTGCAACGCGCGAGTCTATGGAGCGGCACGGCAGAGTCGTGGGTTGATCTCAACCCGACTGGATCGACGAATTCCGCTGCATGGGCTATCAGCGGCGGGCGGCAGGTAGGGAACGTTCAAGTAGGCGGGTTACCCCACGCGAGCCTATGGAGCGGCACGGCTGAGTCGTGGGTCGATCTCAACCCGGCGGGATCAACGGCTTCTCAAGCCCTTGCCTTCAGTGGGGAGCGGCAGGCGGGTGGTGCCCAAATTAGCGGGGTATACCGCGCGAGCCTGTGGAGCGGGACAGCCGAGTCGTGGGTCGATCTCAACCCAACGGTCTCTACGGGGTCATTGATCTATGGTGCCAGCGGCGATCAGCAGGTGGGGTACGCCCAAGTGAGCGGGGTGACCCGGGCGAGCCTGTGGAGCGGGACGGCCGACTCATGGGTCGATCTCCACGCCTTCTTGCCGGCGGGATTCTCCTACAGCTTTGCTCAGGGCATCTCCAGTGATGGCGTGAACACGTATATCGCGGGCTATGGCCGCAACACCTTAACCAATCTTGACGAAGCCCTCCTCTGGACGCGGCCCATCCCCACCCCCGGCGTGGCCGGGTTGTTGGGTTTGGGTGGGGTGGTGGCGTTGCGTCGTCGGCGGGGTGTGGGGCGGTGAGGGTTTGATCGCCGGTGGTTTGGTGGTGAGATGGATCGACAGTGGATGTTGTGTGTTGGAAGTTCGCTGATGAGGTCGTAGCAGGTCGCCAGCAGGCCGACTAGGGGGAAGCGTGCGCCGGTGCTGGCGTCGAAGGGGCTTGGGCCGAGTCGGCGGAGGAGCGGGTGCGTCACGGCCGGGGGTTGCATGGAGAGGTCGAGGTCTTTGAGTGTGCCGGGTGCGGCCCAGAAGGTGTCGAGGCATTGGTCGAGCGGGGTGCTGGGCAGGTCGCTGATGCCGGGCAGGCGGGGGAGGTAGGCGGGGACGGGGCGTGTTGCGGGGGCCTGGCCGGCGATGGAGCTGCTCTTGGGGCCGGTGGCGGCGCGGCGGAGGCGGAGTTCGTCGAGGAGCTGCTCGCGGCCCATGCCGCGGAGCTGGAACATAAGAAATGTGTCGATGCCCAGGCGTTCGCCGACGACGGCCATGACGCAGGCGACGTGCTTGCACCATCCTGGCCCGGCGGTGCCGCCTGGGCCGCAGAGGCCGCAGGTGCATGAGACGGTCAGGTCGGGCTGCTCTTGCGGAAAGAGGCGCAGGCGGAGTGGGCTAAAGAGGTCTTCGACGTTGGGTGGCACGTCGCCGGCGAGGAGGCCGGCGAGGTGGCGGGCCTCGTCGAGCATGGTGCTCAGGACCTTGTCCCACTGCTCGGCCGTGAGGACGGGGAGCGTTACGTGGACCTGGTAGGGGTAGGGCATGCGCCCTTGGACGTTGGCGGTGATGGTGCCGGGGGAGATGGATAGATCGCTGGTCTGCCCGCTGCGTGCATAGGCGAGTCCCTCGGCCATGGCGTTGGCGGCGGCGAGGTCTTCGACGAGTCGCATCCAGCGTTGGGTGGCCCAGGCGTTGCTGACGGGGCCTGCTTTGCTGGTGAGTTTGATGCCGCCGCGGACTTTGCGGGGGTGTGTGCTGGGGACGGGGGCGCGTGGGACGTACTGCCCGGGGAGCACGGGGCGGACCTGGGCGGCGGCCTGGAGGGACATGCCTGGGAGCTCGCCGCGGGTGTTGGGGGGTGGGGGGGGAGTGGGGGCTTGGGGTGCGGGAGCCGGGGCCGGGGCCGGTTTCTTTTTGTCGGCGGGGGTGGGCTTGGGTGGAGTGGGTTTGGGGTTGGTCACGCTTGGTCCTCCACGCTGGCGATCGAGTCGGTCTCGACGGCGTCTGGGCGGAGTGTGAGCACCTCTCGGAGTTGGACCAGTGAGAGCTCGGTGAGCCAGCCCTCGCCCGAGCCGATGACGCTGTCGGCGAGGTTGCTTTTGCTCTCGATCATCTGGTCGATTTTTTCTTCGAGTGTGCCGGCGACGACGAACTTGTGGACCTGGACGGTGCGTGTCTGCCCGATGCGGAAAGCGCGGTCGGTGGCCTGGTTTTCGACGGCGGGGTTCCACCAGCGGTCGTAGTGGAAGACGTGGTTGGCGGCGGTGAGGTTGAGGCCGATGCCGCCTGCTTTGAGGCTCAGGACGAAGATGGGCGCGGTGCCGTCGGAGCGTTGGAAGCGTGCGACGAGGGCGTCGCGGTCCTTGGCGCTGGTGCCGCCGTGGAGGAGGAGGACCTCGCGGTCGAGCTCGTGGCGGAGCATGGGCGCGAGCATCTCACCCATTGCGCGGAACTGTGTAAAGACCAGGGCCTGGCCCTCGGCGGCGACGACCTCGTCGAGCATCTGGACGAGGCGGGTGGCCTTGCCCGACCGCGCGGCGGGGGCTGGGCCGAGGGGGGCGATCGGTGCGCCCTCTTCGTCGAGGTCTTGGCGGAGGTATTGCAGGGGGTGGTTGCAGATTTGTTTGAGTTTGGTGAGGCCGGCGAGGATGACGCCGCGGCGTGTGATCCCCTCGGCGGCCTCGGCCTGCTGGAGCATCCCCTTGACGACCTGCTCGTAGAGGCTGGCCTGCTCGGGGGTGAGGTAGCAGAACTCTTTGCTCTCGACTTTTTCGGGCAAGTCTGCGATGACCAGTGGGTCGGTCTTGAGCCGGCGGAGGACGAAGGGCTGGACGAGGGCGCGGAGTTGCTTGCCGCGTGCGGCGTCATTGAACTTTTCGATCGGGGTTGCAAACTTGGTGCGGAAGTCGTGGACGGTGCCCAGGAGTGTGGGGTTGAGGAAGTCCATGATCGACCAGAGTTCGGTCAGGCGGTTTTCGATCGGTGTGCCGGTGAGGGCGATGCGGCGTGGTGCGTCGATGGCGCGGACGGCCTGGGTCTGCTTTGCGGCGGGGTTTTTGATGTTCTGGGCTTCATCGAGGGCGACGCGGTGCCAGCCGATGGCTTCGAGCTCGGCGCGGTCGCGGTGTGCGAGGGCGTAGGTGGTGATGACGAGGTCGGCGTTGAGTGCGGCGTCTCGGAGGGGCTGGCCGAGTTTTCGTTCGGGGCCGTGGTGGATGTAGACGCGGAGTGAGGGTGCGAAGCGCTTGGTCTCGCGTGCCCAGTTGCCGACGACGCTCATGGGGACGATCAGGAGGCTGGGGCCGAGGTGTACGGGACCAGCACCGGCGGCGAGGTTGTTTGCGGCGAGGCGTTCGTGCAGGAGCATGGCCAGGAGCTGGATGGTTTTGCCCAGGCCCATGTCATCGGCGAGGCATGAGCCGAGGCCGAGGCGGTCGAGGAAGGCGAGCCAGGAGAGTCCCTTTACTTGGTAGGGTCGGAGGCTGCCGACGAAGCCTGGGGGGGCGTCGAGCATCGGCATGGTGAAGGATTTTTGGCTCTCGCTGGTGCCTGTGGTGGCGAAGATGCTCGCGGCCCAGCCGGTGGCCTCGATGCCGGTGACGGGCACGCTGGCCGAGCGTGGATCGACGCCGTAGGCCATGCGGAGGGCGCGGCCGATCTCGATCTGGCCACCTGGGTTATCGCGGAGGAATCCGACGGCGGCCTTGATGTCCTCTGGTCGGACCTCGACCCACTTGCCACCGACGTAGACGAGCGGGCTTTTGAGGGTGGCGAGGCGTTGGAACTCGTCGATGCTCAGGGTGTTCTGTCCCAGTGAGATTTGCCACTTGTAGTTGACCAGCGCGTTGAGGCCAAAGTGTGGGCCGATGGGTGATGCGCCGGGCGCGGTGGGTGTGGGGTCGATGGATTCGGGCGAGTCGAGTTTGAGTCGGACGCCCAGGCGGGCGGCGGGGGAGTCCCACCAGGTGGGGGCGAGGACGCCGAAGCCTTGTTCGAGGAGGAGTTGACGGTGCTCGCGGAGGAACTCATAGGCCTGTTGGGTGGACAGGGGCAGTTGTGCCGGCTCGGCGTCGCCGAGGGCTTTTTCAAGGGGTTTGTAGACGCGTGCGGCGCGGCCGAGCTCGGCGAGCAGGAGTTCTTGGGGTGCGTCGATGCGTCGGCCTGCGACCATCGCGCCGTCGGTGGGTAGGATCCAGATATCGGCGGCGGCGACGGTGGAGGCGGGGTTTTCGATGGACTGCAGGAGCAGCTGGAGGTTCCAGGTGGTGGCCTCGGTCGGTTCGAGGACGCCTGGGATGTCCGGGAGGTTGCGTGGCTCGACAACCTTGAGGCAGAGCCTCCACCCGGCGTCGGCGGAGCGTTGATCGAGGCCGCCGATCCAGCCGCGGACGCGTTTGAGCATGTCTGCGCGGCGTGTGCCCAGGGCGTTGACGGCGTCGGGCGAGCCGAGGAGGCCTGCGAGCCAGGTTACGTGCGGGTCTTGCTGGGCTTCGTCGGTGCCGGTGTTGTGGCGGTTTTGGAGTGTGTCGGCCATGGTCTCGCGGACCATGATGGCGCGGGCGCGGGCGTCGGTGGCGTGGACGAGGAAGTCTTCGAGCACGGCCCATGGCTCGTGCCCGAGTGCATCGACGGGTGCGCGGGCGGCCGGTGGGAGGGCGCGGAGGAGTGCGCCGGCGCGTGTGGCGACGGCCTCGTCGGCGAGCCAGGGCTGCCAGAGGCCGCGGACGCCCCCGCCGAGGTCTTGGACGAGGGCGGGTACGAAGCGCTGCTGTGCCAGGAGCCACTGTGCGAAGTGGTCGGCGGCGATGAAGAAGTCCAGCCCGGGGCCGGGGACGAGGCCGTCGGTCTGGTGCTCGATGGCTTCGCGGACGGTGAAGGTCCCGTCGAGTGCTTGCAGCGACTGCGCGAGCATGTGCATGGGCAGGCGGATGGCCGGGACGGGGATAGCTTCGAGGAGGATCGGTGCGGCCTCATGCTCGACGTGCCCGAGGGCGTGCGCGGCACGTGGGCTGGGGATGGGTATGAAGTTGCCCGACTCGGTCGTGTGCACGGGCAGGCGGAGGATGATCTGGGCCTGCTGGCACCCGGCGATGGCGTCGGGTGGGAGGATGGGTGGGAGCAGGTCGACGAGGGCCTGGTGCGAGGCGGCGAAGGGGTGTGTGGGGGTAGGAGTAGGGGTGGTGGTGGTCGGTGGAACTTCGGCCCAGAGGTGGAGGGCACCTGCGGTCCAGTTGGCGTGCAGCACGACGGTGGACAAGGGGTAGAAGCTCCGTGCCTGGCCCGGTGTGGGCCAGGGAAAATGAAGGCGGTGGGACTCGAACCCACGACCAGCGGATTAAAAGTCCGCTGCTCTACCAACTGAGCTACGCCTTCGTGCGTGATCCATAAACGCAGCGACCCTCGGGCGCGGGAGTGTGCCAGCGAGCGAGGTTGTTTGAGCGGGGACATTAGGCGTTGTTGCGGCCTTGGGCTTGGGGCGTGTTTGGTTGGGTGCTTTGGGCGAGGCCGAGGTGGATGAGGCGTTGGAGCATTCGTTGCGCGGCGATGGCGCGGTGGCTGATGCGGTTTTTTTCTGATGGTGGTAGTTGTGCGCTGGTGCGTTGATAGTCTGGTGGGAGGAGCAGGAGTGGGTCGTATCCGAAGCCGTGGCTGCCTCTGGGGACGTTGGGTGGTGTTCCGATGCGGCCTGGGAGTTCACCTTGGGTGGTTGCGAGGATTTGCTGATGGGGGCCTGGTGTTGCCAGGGCCATGGTGCAGACAAAGCGTGCGGAGCGTAACTCGTTGGGGGTGTTTGCGAGGTGTTCTAGGAGTGTGGCGTTGTTGCGTTCGTCGCGTTGTTGGCGTGTGGCGCCGTCGTCGTGGCCGAGGGTTGCGTAGTGTGAGCTGATGACGCCCGGCGCGCCGTTGAGGGCGTCGACGACGAGGCCGGAGTCGTCGGCCAGGGCGTTGTGGCCTGTGGCATGTGCGTAGGCGAGGGCCTTGATTTTGGCGTTCTGGGCGAAGGTGTTGCCGGATTCTGCGGGTTCGGGGAAGGGTGAGCCGGGGAGGTCGTCGAGGCCGAGGAGGCGGATGCCCGCCGGGGCGAGGATGGCGCGGAGTTCGAGGAGTTTGTGGGCGTTGGCGGTGGCCAGGACGATGGTGGTCATGGGAGTGGGGTAATGTTGGGTTCGATGAGCAGAGCAAGCAAGTATGTGCCTGGGCCGGGTTGTGCGTTGGTGCTCGCGGTGGCGTTCGCGTGCGTGGGGGGTTGCGCGTCCCCTTTGCACGAGGGGAGCGGGGATGATATTCGCAAGAGCATCCTGGCGGCGCAGCAGCGTGAGCTGGCGGTGGTCAAGGAGCAGGGGAGCGTGCCGCAGTCGGTCAGTGCGGTGAGCGAGGCGATCGGTCTGAGCCCGGCGATTTTGGCGCAGCTGGAGAAGATCAGCGGGCCGGGCAGTTACGAGGCGTTGGCGTTAAAGCTGGGGCCGAGTTTGTCGGGCGGGGAGCTTGAGCGAGCGGACGTAACGCTCTCGCGGAGCGTGATGACGACGGTTGCGAACAACCTGACGGTGCAGTTTGCCCGGCTGGCGCCCGGGCTGAGCGAGGCGAGGCTGATCGCGGCCGAGTCTGCGTTTGATTGGACGCTCTTTGGCAGTTCGAGCCTCGCGCAGGTGGACCAGGCGCGTGTGCGGTCGAGCGCTTTTGACTCGCCGGCGGACCAGCGGCGTGAGGGGCTGCTGACGCTTGGTCTGCGTAGGCGGATGGAGTCGGGTGGTGGGTTGACGCTGCAGCAGTCGGTGCAGCGGATCGACAACAACTCGCCGAGGGTCAACAGCGACCCGAACCCATCCAACGCGGTGAACATCACGGCACAGATCGACCAGCCGCTCTTGCGGAACTTTGGCTCGGAGGCGACGCTGGCGGAGGTGCGTCTGGCGGCCAATGCCGACCGCGACGCGGTGCAGCAGCTCAAGGCGACATTGGTGCAGCAGGTTGGGGACACCGAGTCGGCGTATTGGGAGCTGGTGCGTGCGCACGGGGAGCTGAAGATCGCCCGGCGTTTGCTGGAGCGCGGGCAGGAGACGCGCGACACGCTGCGCAAGCGGCAGAAGTCAGCCGAGGACGTGCGGGCGAGCCAGCTCTCTGACGCGGTGGCAACGGTGGAGGCCAGGCGAGCGGACGTGATCCGTGCGGCCTCGTCGGTGAGGCAGTCTAGCGACAGGCTCAAGCAGTTGATGAACGACCCGAACGCGCCTGTGATCAGCGAGGTGGTGCTGGTGCCGACGGACGCGCCGGTGGCCGAGGCGTTGACGTTCACGCTGGCGGACATCGTTACGACGGCGCTGGCCGAGCGTGCGGAGGTGCAGCGTGCGATCCTGGCGATCAGCGACAGCGCGATCCGCCAGCAGCTGGCCGACAACGCGCGCTTGCCGCTGCTGGACATGCGGTTGCAGGTGCAGGTGTCGGAGTTGGACGGGAACATCGACTCGGCGTATGGCCAGCTGATCGACACGAACTATGTCAACTACCTGGTGGGGCTGAACTATGAGCAGCCGATCGGCAACCGTGGTGCCGAGGCGGCGTACCGGGGTCGGATGATCGAGAACATGCAGGCGCAGTTGACCTATCGCGAGGTGGTGCAGCGGATTTTGCTGGAGGTCAAGACGGCGTTGCGTGGTGTGGTTACCAGTTTCACGCTCATTGAGCAGAGCCGGGCGACGCGGATAGCCGCGGCGGAGAACCTGCGGACGCTTGAAGTCGAGGAGAAGACGACGCAGAACCTCACGCCCGAGTTTTTGGACTTGAAGTTGCGTCGTCAGCAGGCGTTGGCGAGCGCGGAGTTGTCGGAGCTGGCGGCGTTAACGGAGTACAACGCCGCGCTCGGGCGCCTGCACGCGGCGATGGGGACGGCGCTGAAGCGGAACCAGATACGCTTTGAGGTCGAGTCGGAGTGAGATTTTCTTTGATCTATGCCGTGGCCGTGCGGGCGCTGGACTGGATTTTACTGATACCTCGGCCCTCACCCTTGGGTCCATCCTTATGTGCGGCATAGCCGGCATCTTGCGTGTGAGCACCCGTGGCGACGCGGGGGTGCGGCCTGCGCGTGTGGCGATCCCCGAGGCGTGGCTCGATGCGTTGGACGCGAGCATCGCCCAGCGCGGGCCCGATGGGCGTGGGAGGTTCCGTGATCGGGGTGTGCGGGGCGATGGTGCGGCGGTGGATGTCGCGTTGGTGCAGCGGAGGTTGTCGATCCTCGACCACGCCGGGGGCCGGCAGCCGATGCTTGCGACGGATGGTGGTGGTGCGGATGTGGGTGGTGGTGAGTTGTTTCATGGTCCATTGGCGCCGGCGGAAGCATGGTGCGGGTACGAGCGGGTGCGGAGCGGGCGTGGGTTGGTCGCGGTGGTCTTTAACGGGTGCATCTACAACCACCGGGCGTTGCGTGCGGGGCTTGTGGGGGCGGGGCATGTGTTTGCCAGCGACCACAGCGACACGGAGGTGTTGCTGCACGGGTGGCGTGCGTGGGGTGCGGGGCTTGGGGGTGAACTGGACGGGATGTTTGCGTATGCCGTGTGGGATCGTGCTGCGGGTGTGCTGGCGCTGGCGCGGGACCAGGCGGGTGAGAAGCCGATGTACGCGAGCGTCTTTGCGCACGATGGTGATGAGGTGCTGGCCTTTGGGAGCAGTTGCGCGGGTGTGGCGCGTGTGATGCGGCTGGCGGGTGTGCCGGTGGTGGTTGATGCGGTGGGCGTGGGGATGTGGCTCAAGCACGGGTATTGGCCCCGGCTGCCGGTGAATATCTCGGAGGTTGTGCCTGGGGCGACGCATGTGTTCTCGGCGGGGGCGTCGGCGGCGCACGCGCTGGCCAAGCCGGCGCGTGTGCTGGTGCCCGCCGGGTTTGGCAAGGAGCACGACCGTGGGCCGATCTCGGCGGCGGAGGTGCAGAGCCTGTTGCTGGGGGCGGTGCATGGCAGGCTGGATGCCGATGTGCCGATCGGGTGTTTTCTATCGGGCGGGGTAGATTCATCGGTCGTCGCGGCGGTGGCGCAGCGGGCACTGGCGCAGTCGGGGCGGAGGCTTTTGACGTTCCACGTGGCGATGGCTGAGAGCAGGATGGATGAGTCGCCGTATGCGCGGATGGTTGCTGCGCACATCGGCAGTGAGCATGTGGAGTTGACGTGCAAGCCCTCGGCGGCGGGGGATTTGGTGGGGCTGATCGCGCAGTTGGGACTGCCGTTTGGGGATAGTTCCTTGCTGCCGACGCACTGGGTGAGCGTGGCGGCGCGGGAGCGCGTGGCCGTGGCGCTGGGGGGTGATGGTGGGGATGAACTCTTCGGCGGGTACCAGCGTTACCAGGCGAACGAGGCGATGGCGCGGGCGCGCTGGTTGCGGCCGGTGGTGCGTGCCATGCCAGCCAGCTTGGTGGGGATGCTCGGCGGGAGTGCGGGGAGGGTTGCCACGGCGTTGCGGAACCATGGGTATGACGATGTGCTGACGATTTTCCGCACGCCGCAGGTGGAGGGGTTGCTGGGGGCGGGGCGTGCGCGGGAGTTGCTGTCGGCTGGGTACGCGGGGCGGGATGTTGGGGGCGATGCCCGGCACGATGACTTTGCGGTGTATTTGCCGGGGAATCTGATGCGGAAGGTGGACACGGCGAGCATGGCCGTGGCGCTGGAGGTGCGTGCGCCGCTGCTGGAGCGTGGCGTGGTTGGGCGTGCGCTGCGGGCGACGCTGGGGGAGGTTTATGCCGGGCAGGGGCGCAAGGGGTTGCTGCGGCAGGTGGCGCGGCAGATGGTGCCCGCGGCGGCGATCGACCGCAAGAAGATGGGCTTTGGTGTGCCGATGGGGCGGTGGGTGCGCGAGGACTTTGCCGGCCTGCGCACGCTGCTGAACGAACGCCTCAGCGAGGCCGACCCTTGGCCCGGCGTGGGCATCGACAAGGCCGCGGCGATGAAGATGCTGCGCGAGCACGACGAACGCACGCGCGACCACGGGCAATGGCTGTACATGCTGCTGGTGATGAGCCTGTGGGCGGGTGGGTTGGCGCGGGGGTGAGCGGGGGACGAGTTGTGTACCTGGGGGAGAAAATTAGTTTTACTCCAGAGGCCCCGAGGAACCAGAAGGGGAGTCTACTCAGAGGACGGAGGGGCAGAGGGTTAGTGGCAGAGTGGGAGAGTGGCAGAGTTGCAAAGTGGCAAAGTTGCAGAGTGGCAGAGTTTTTTTGTGGGTGGCTTTGGTGGCCGCAAGGATCATTCCCGGCATTTACTCCGCGTCCCTCCGCCAACCTCCGTGCCCTTCGCGAACCTCTTGTTTTAATGTTCTTGGCGTTGGCCAACCCCACACCTGCCCCTCCCCACCAGAATGTTCTGGGGGAGGGGTTCTGATGCAGGAGCGTCGAATAAATTATTAGTTAATCGTCAGCGTCGGCGTGCGTTGGGGGGCTTTGAAGTCGCTGAGGGCGACTTGGCCTTGGAGGTTGGTGCAGAGTGTGTCCAGGGCGTTTGCCAGTGGGGTTTGGCCTTGGAAGTTGGCGCTCGGGTTGCCCAGGTCGCTGTTCTGGCGGAGGGCCATGGTGATGGGCACGGCACCGAGGAAGGGGACGCCGGTGCGTTGGGCCATGAGTTGCGCGCCGCCCTTGCCGAAGATGTCGTATTCCTTGCCGTCGTCGGCGATGAAGCAGGACATGTTCTCGACGACGCCGAGGATATCGATGTTGAGTTGCTGGAACATGCGGAGTGCGCGGAGTGCGTCGTCCTGGGCGACGCGCTGCGGCGTGCAGACGACGACAGCGCCTGTGAGTTTGAGGAGTTGCGCCATCGTGAGGGCCACGTCGCCGGTGCCTGGGGGGAGGTCGATGATGAGGTAGTCAAGCTGGCCCCATTGGGTTTGCTCGACGAGTTGCTTGAAAGCGCCGTGGGCCATAGGTCCGCGCCAGATGAGGGGCTTTTCGGGGTCAACGAGTTTGCCGATGGTCATGGCTTTGATGCCGTGGACGTAGAAGGGCTGGAGCATGTTGCCCAGGAGGTTGGCGGCGAGGGCGTCGAGGCCGAGCATGGTGGGCAGAGACGGGCCGTAGATATCGCCGTCGAGGAGCCCGACGGCGTGGCCACGCTGTGCGAGGCCGACGGCGAGGTTGACGGCGATGGTGCTTTTGCCGACGCCACCTTTTCCTGCGCCGACGGCGATGACGTGCTTGACGCCCGGCAGGGGGGGGGCTTTTTGCTGCGGCGGCTGCGGGCGGGGGGCTTGGGTGGTGGGGTTGATCTGGGGGAGTGGGACGGGTGCGGCCGGCTTGGGGGGTGTGCCGGGGGGGGTGTTGATCGGTTCGGTGGTCATGTTGCCGGAGTTTAGGGGTCCGGCGGGGTCGGGCTGGCGAGGATGTATACTTGGCCTGAGGGCGCACGAACCCGCACTTGCCCTCACTGGAGGCGATCGATGGCTGGAAGCTTCAACAAGGTGATCCTGCTCGGCAACCTGACGCGCGACCCGGAGGTGAAGTACACACCCTCGAACCTGGCGATCTGCAAGTTGGGCCTGGCCGTCAACCGGCGTTACACGACGGCGGATGGGCAGAAGCACGAGGAGGTGACGTTTGTGGATTGCGACGCCTTTGGGAAGACAGCCGAGACGATCAGCAAGTACCTCAAGAAGGGGCGGCCGGTCTTTATCGAGGGGAGGTTGAAACTCGACCAGTGGGAGAAGGATGGTCAGAAGTTCAGCAAACTCAAGGTGGTGGTGGACACCTTCCAGTTCGTCGATTCCGCCCAGGGTGGCGGCGGCGGCGGTGGTGGTGGGGGGGGAGGTGAGGTCGAGGGGGATGATGACGGCGGGCGGCCGCAGGTGAAGACGAGGCCGGCGGGTCGGCCCGCGCCGGCGGCGCCGGAGATCAGTGAGGAAGACATACCGTTCTGATGTGGGGTGGATTACCCTGGATTTTCATACTTGGCGTGAGCGAACCCCACCCCTGCCCCTCCCCTCGGGGGAGGGGTTCCAGATTGGGAAGATCGGGGATTTTGGTTAGACTTCGATGACCATCGCGACGGCGTTGCCCCCGCCGAGGCAGAGGGCCACGACGCCCCGTTTGCCCCCGGTGCGGATGAGTTGGTGGATGAGGGTGACGAGGCAGCGTGCGCCGGAGCCGCCGATGGGGTGGCCCAGGGCGATGGCGCCGCCTGCGACGTTGACTTTTTCTTCGGGGATGCCCGCGGCGTGGATGTTCTGGAGCAGTTGTGCGGCGAAGGCTTCGTTGAGCTCGAACAGGTCGATGTCGGTCAGTTTGAGCCCTGCTTTGGCGACAACGGCTGGGACGGCCAGGCCCGGGGCGGTGAAGATGTCTTTGGGCGCGACGCCGCTGGTGTGGTAGGCGAGGACTTTGGCGAGGGGTTTGAGGCCGAGTTTTTCGGCCTTGGCGAGGGAGGCAACGGCGACGGCCGCGCCGCCGTCGGAGATTTGGGAGGCGTTCCCGGCAGTTACGGTGCCGTCTTTCTCGAAGGCGGGTCGGAGTTTGGTGAGGGATTCGATGGTGGTGTCGCTGCGGACGCCCTCATCGGCTGATACGCCGGGGGATTTTTTGTCGAAGGTTTGCTCGCCGGTGAGGGGCTGTATCTCGGCGGTGAAGTAGCCGGACTTTTGTGCCTGTGCGGCGAGGGTGTGGCTGCGGAGAGCCCAGCGGTCTTGCGCGTCGCGGGTGATGTTGTGCTGCTTGGCCGTGTGGTCGGCGCTGCTGCCCATGAGGCAGGACTCGAACGCGCAGCGGAGGCCGTCGTACTGCATGTGGTCCTCGAAGGTTGTGGGGCCGAACTTGGGCGCGCCCGCGCCGTCGCGGATGCGTGCGAAGTAGGGGGCGGCGGTCATGTTCTCGAACCCCCCAGCCAGGACGAGTTGGTTGTCGCCGGCCTTGATCGACTGTGCGGCGAGCATCACGGCCTGCAGGCCTGAGCCACAGACCTTGTTGATGGTCTGGGCGCTGGTGGTGTTGGGCAGGCCGGCCTTGAGCGCGGCTTGGCGTGCGGGGTTCTGCCCGAGGCCGGCTTGGAGGACGGAGCCCATGATGACCTCATCGACGTGCCCGGCAAGGGCTTCGTCCTTGAGTTTGGGCACCTGGGCGAAGAGGCCGGCGATGGCGTAAGAGCCCAGCAGCGGGGCGTGCACGCCCTTGAGGCCGCCGAAGAACCGGCCGACGGGTGTGCGCTTGGCGGCGAGGATGACGGGTGTGGAGTCGGTGGGCATGGGGTGTGCTCGGGGGGTTGGGGGTGACTTGGGGGGAGGTATTCATAGCCCGTCGGCTGGGGATGGTGGGGTAGTAAGGAGCTCGGCAAGGGGGCGGGGTTGGGGGCGGGTCTGCACGTCGGCACCGGGCGGTTTGTTGGGACGCTATCCTGCGTTCCTATGGCCAAGAAGACAATCGCGCAGATCGAAGTGTCGGGCAAGCGTGTGCTCTGCCGGGTTGATTTCAATGTCCCGATTGATGAGGGGGTGATCGGGGACGATCGGCGGATCCGCGAGGCGTTGCCGACGCTGCGGAGCGTGCTGGACCGGGGCGGGAGCCTGGTGCTGATGAGCCACCTGGGCAGGCCGGAGGGGAAGGGGTATGAGGCGGTCTATAGCCTCAAGCCCGTGGCGGCACGGCTTGGGGAGTTGCTCGGGCGGCAGGTGCAGTTTCCGAGCACCGACTGCACCGACGCGGCGAGCTCCGCGGCGGTGGCGGCGCTCAAGCCCGGCGAGGTGCTGCTGCTGGAGAACGTGCGGTTTGCCAAGGGTGAGAAGAAGGGTGAGCCGGCGTATGCCGCGGCACTGGGTGCGTATGGGCATATCTACTGCAACGACGCCTTCGGGACAGCGCACCGGCAGGATGGGAGCATGTACGCGGTGGCCAAAGAGATGAAGGCGAACGACAAGCCGTGCGTTGCCGGGCTGCTGCTGGACAAGGAGCTGCGTTACCTCGGCGGTGCGCTGGCGAAGCCCGCACGCCCATTTGTTGTGGTGCTCGGGGGCGCGAAGGTGAGCGACAAGATCGCGTTGATCGAGAACATGCTGCCCAAGGCGGACCAGATTCTTGTTGGGGGTGCGATGGCGTACCCGTTCCTCAAAGCGCAGGGCAAGCAGATCGGCTCCTCGCGTGCCTCCGATGAGGACGTCGCGGCGGCCAAGGGGCTGCTGGACCTGGCGGGCAAGGCGCGGTGCGAGTTGTTTTTGCCCGAGGACCACGTCTGCTCGACGGTCTTTAGCCAGACCGAGGGTGAGAAGAAGATCTTTGACCACGCCATCGGCGAGGGGTTCATGGGCCTGGACATCGGGCCCAAGACGCAGGTGCGGTATGCGCTGGTCATCAAGAAGGCCAAGACGGTTGTTTGGAACGGGCCGATGGGGGTCTTTGAGTGGGCAAGTTTCCGCGTCGGGACGCAGATCGTGGCGCAGGCGATGGTTGATGCGACCAAGGGTGGGGCGGTGTCGATCGTGGGTGGTGGGGACAGCGCGTCAGCGGCGGAGATGCTGCACTTAGCCGGGGGGTTCTCGCACGTGAGCACGGGTGGTGGTGCGAGTTTGGAGATGCTCTCGGGCAAGCCGTTCGCGTCGGTGGAGTTGCTGGACGGGGCGTGAGTGGGCTGCCGCGGGCTTGCAGCCCGCGAGGCAAGACATTTCACCACAGAGGCACAGAAGCACCGAGAAAGGCAGATGCTTGAGGTTTGTCATTCCTGCACACCCCATGCATCTCTCTTCTCTGTGCCTCGGTGTCTCTGTGGTGAAATCTATTTCTGTGCAGGTTGGAAGCCTGCAGCACCATGAGACAACCCGACCCCTGCCCCTCCCCTCGGGTTAGGGGTTATGCATGGGGACGATTGGTCAAAGGGTCTTCCATGCCGCTGGGACGTTGCCGTGCTCGGCTCGGATGGTTGATTTGATGCCGCCGCGGCCTTTGAAGTGGGCGATGACCTGGAGCCAGGTGGGTTTGAGTGTGCGTGCGAGGTCGTCGCGGATGGCGTTGGTCACGGCCTCGTAATAGATGCCCTGGTTGCGGAAGGACTGGTAGTAGAGTTTGAGGCTCTTGAGCTCGACGCACCCGTGCTTGCCGGCTTTGGTTTGTGAGGTGGCCGGCTGGTAACGCAGGACGATGGTGGCGAAGTCGGGGTGGCCGGTTTTGGGGCAGACGCTGGTGAACTCGTCGGAGGTGTGCTCGATGACAAACGGCAGGGCGCTGGGGGTTGGGAAGGTTTCCAGGAGTTTGCGGTCGGGCATGGGTGAGTGTAGTTCGAGCGGGCAAAGGGGGTGGGCGGGTATGCTGTGGGCGTGCGTACCGGCCCGTTCATCTGGCCCCCGAGACCGACTGAGGCGGCACCTCTTGGGGGTTCGGCACCCTCGGCGGGGAGTGGTGTTGGCGGGAAGGTTGGCCGGCTGCGGGGCCTTGCGCGTGTGGTGGAGGATGAGTTTCTGGATGTAACGAGCCAGCCGCTGGCCGATCGGTTGGTTGGAGCGGGCCTCGGTGTGGATGCCGGTGGTGCGTATTGCTGGCGGTGCGGGTACAGCATCGGGGTGTTTGAGAGTGATGGTGGTGGGTGCGGGCGTTGCCGGGGGATCAGGCAGCCTTGGGGTCAGACTGTGCGTCTGGGGGCGTATGTGGGGGTGTGGGCGGGGTGCGTGCATGAGGTGAAGTACACGCGGTTTGGGCAGTTGGGCCATGAGTTGGGTGTGCTGCTGGGCCGGCGTTTGGCGCGGCGACTTGTGGATGCCGGGGTGGATATGCAGCGCGTGCTGGTGGTGCCTGTGCCAACGAGTTTGCGACGGCGTTTGTCGCGTGGGATTGACCACCCGCGTGTGATTGCCGGGGGCGTGGGGAGGGGGCTGGGTGTGGGGACGGGCGTGCGTGTGCCGGTGATTTCTGTGCTCGGTCGCAAGCACCGGCCGAGCCAGACGAGTTTGCCGGCGTCGGAGCGGCAGGTGAGTGTGCGTGGGACGATGTCGGTGTCGAGGGCTTCGGCGTGGTGGGTGCGGATGTGCAGGCCGGGCGTGGAGCGTCGCCTGCGCGCGGGGGCGACGGTGGTGCTGGTGGATGATGTAACGACGACGGGCGCGACGCTGCGGGAAGCCTGCCGGGCGCTGCGGGTGTGGGCGAAGTCGGCAGGGGTGGGGCAGTTGCAGGTGGTTTTGGGGGTGGTGGCGGTTACTGAGGAGCGCCGGGGTGGGGTTGAGAAGGGGCTTGATGGAGTTTGATTGTATTTTGTTAGGATTTGGTAGTGGGGCGGATGGTCAGAAGGTTGCGCGGGGGTGAAAACGGGAAGATTTTTGTGGTCAAGTTTGTGGCGTGGGCTTGACGTGGTTGGGGGATGGGGTATGATCCCCTCCCACGCACAAAAGTATCGACGCGGGTCGAACAATGTGCGGGGGCCTGCGTAACGCGGGTCTGATGTTTGAAAAGTGAGCAGTTGGGTCGTCCGCGAGGTTGTGCGGCTCGGCAACGGGGTCACGCCCGGGTCTCTAACCGAGGCCAGCCGAAGTCGAATCCAAGGTGTCTGCTTTCACAGGCAGGCAGCTGGACGCAACTCGTGACGATATTTAGAAAGTAACCCTTTTTAGTATCTTGAGTTCAGCAAAAAAGACCGCCTTCTAGCCGAGGGCGGTGCCTGTGGCATTTCGGGTTAAACCGTGGTGTTGCAGGAAAGACCGGCAGTTCATGAAGAATGACTGTTCACAGGTCATGCTCTCGTTTCGCAGCTTTCTATGGGCTTTTGCCTGTAGTGCAACGAAAAACAACTGAAGAGTTTGATTCTGGCTCAGACTGAACGCTGGCGGCGTGGCTAAAGCATGCAAGTCGAACGGGCCCGCAAGGGCTAGTGGCGCAAGGGTGAGTAATGCGATCGAACGTACCCCGAGGTGCGGGATAGGCAGGGGAAACCCGGCATAATACCGCATGATGTCTACGGACCAAAGGCTTGCTGCCTTGGGATCGGCGATCGTCCTATCAGGTAGTTGGTGGGGTAATGGCCCACCAAGCCATAGACGGGTAGCAGGTGTGAGAGCACGGCCTGCCACATCGAAACTGAGACACTGTTCGGACTCCTACGGGAGGCTGCAGCGACGAATCTTCCGCAATGGGCGAAAGCCTGACGGAGCGACGCCGCGTGTGGGATGAAGCGGCTTTGCCGTGTAAACCACTGTCAGGAAATAGAAACACTGATCATTTCCAAAGGAAGGGGCGACTAACTCTGTGCCAGCAGTCGCGGTAATACAGAGGCCCCGAGCGTTAGTCGGAATTACTGGGCTTAAAGGGTGCGTAGGCGGACCGTTAAGTGTCGTGTGAAAGCCTGCGGCTTAACCGCAGAACCGCACGGCAAACTGGCGGTCTTGAGGAAGGTAGAGGCGGGCAGAACGGTTGGTGGAGCGGTGGAATGCGTAGATATCAACCGGAATGCCGAAGGTGAAGACAGCCCGCTGGGCCTTTCCTGACGCTGAGGCACGAAAGCGTGGGGAGCAAACAGGATTAGATACCCTGGTAGTCCACGCCCTAAACGATGTACACTGAGTCGGAGCGGCTCTGACGCCGTTCGGACTGTAGAGAAATTGATAAGTGTACCGCCTGGGGAGTACGGTCGCAAGGCTAAAACTCAAAGAAATTGACGGGGGCTCACACAAGCGGTGGAGCATGTGGCTTAATTCGAAGCAACGCGCAGAACCTTACCTGGGTTTGACATACATGGATTAGCAGGTGGAAACATTTGTGAGGCCCGCAAGGGTACAACATGAACAGGTGCTGCATGGCTGTCGTCAGCTCGTGCTGTGAAGCGTCGGGTTAAGTCCCTTAACGAGCGCAACCCCTGTCGCTAGTTGCTAACGCGTAATGGCGAGGACTCTAGCGAGACTGCCGGTGTCAAACCGGAGGAAGGCGGGGATGACGTCAAGTCCTCATGGCCCTTACATCCAGGGTTGCACACGTGCTACAATGGTGCGCACAAAGCGAAGCAAGGCCGCGAGGCGGAGCAAATCGCAAAAAACGCACCTCAGTTCGGATTGCAGGCTGCAACCCGCCTGCATGAAGCTGGAATCGCTAGTAATCGGGGATCAGCTACGCCCCGGTGAATGTGTTCCTGAGCCTTGTACACACCGCCCGTCAACTCATGGAAGTCGGTAGCGCCCAAAGCCGCCACGATTCAGTGGCGTCTACGGCAAGATCGATGACTGGGAGTAAGTCGTAACAAGGTAGCCGTAGGAGAACCTGCGGCTGGATCACCTCCTTTCTAAGGGATTCCTTAGACCAGACCATCAGAGCGATCTGATACTGGTTCGTCAGCATAATCTCGTCTGAAGACCGCCCGTCGGGACTTCAGATACCCGGCACGCAAGTGCCGGTCAAGCGACCCAACTGCTCTACTGATAACGGCAAGGCCCGGTGCGCAAGCATCGGGCCTTGTCTTTTTTGGCCCCACCAGGCACAATCGTGCCTGCTCCTCTCCTGCCGGTTGGGGCCCGTACCATTGCCCCGGCAAGACCCGTGCTTGCCACGCACGGGGAAAGGGGTCGTCGTGAAAAACTACGCTGGTTTCAATCTGCTCGCCTGGCTCGGCTCGTGCGCGGTGGTTGTTGCACTCGCCGGCTGTGGCGATCGGGAAACAGTTCAGAGCACGCCGGCCCCGGCCCCGGCGCAAACCCCGATGACCCCGGCTGAGATGTATGCCAAGGAGAAACTCCAGGAGTACCGCGCGGCCAAGAACGACGACGAGGCTTGGGAGGTCTTTGCGGCAGCCTGCACGGCGAACACCCTGACTGATACCGAAGCCAGGGCATCAGTGGCTCCCATGATCAGCGATGGGTGGGAGAGTTGGCCCCTTCCTGGTAAAACGCAGCCTCCAGCATCCGTTGCGGCACGCCAGCGGCAGGACCCGATCTTTAATAGATTTGCATTAGTGTACGCGGCGGGCTTCCCCGACGCGTGGGGTGGAAAATCTATGCGGATGTCGCTGATCCGTTATATGTTAGTCAGAGACCGGGTGCGTGCTGGCCTTGGAAAACTCGAGCCGCATGAGCGCCAGATGGTAAAAGACGAGATGGTTGAAGCGTGTCAGCAGGGTATCTATCGCCAAACTGTGGACTTTTGCACAGAGGTCAACAACTGGGATGGCTGGGAGCCAGCCGAGCGTCAGGAGTTTGCGAGGATGTTTCTCGTCAGCACAAACTTTACCGGCTTTGATAAGAAGTTACTCGGGCGTGATGATGACGGCCTCGAAGAGATGATGCGGGATGAGGTGCTCAAGCGGTGGTCAGCAGACCGAACCATCCTGGTGCACACTATACCTCGCTTGAACAGTCGTAATGACACTAATCTCCTCCCCATCCTGTTGTCGATGAAGCAGGACATCGAGCAGAACGGCGGCGCCTGCGGACAAGTACCCTGTGCGGGGTTGTTGCCATTTCTAAGCCGGGAGATTTGGCGAGCCCAGATGACGATCGCGGATCGTGCAACGCTCATTGACGTGCTCGAGAACGAGGTCGAGGGGTCCAGGGCATACGGGTACGGCCGGGGTGATGAAATGCGTCTGGTCGTCTGCGAGCGCCTGTTGGCCGCTGGGGTTCCACCGAAGAAAGTCAGGAAATCTTTTCTGACATATGTGGCAAAGCTCAACCCGTCCAATCCGCCTAACGCGGCATGGTCTAGGCCTGTGCGGAGCCTTGCGATCCTCAAGAGACGCCTCATCGATCTCGGCGTGTTGGGCGACAACGATCTGCCCGGCGTTCAGGCACCAAGGGCTTTACCCAGGATTGAAGAATAGATAACCGATGGCCGAAGTCCTCTCCACCACCGGCTTTGCCTCCCCATCGGGCTACCGCGATGCCTTCGCCAGTATCTTTGGCAACAGCGAGGGTACTGCCCGCCTCGGCGGTGTGATGCCGGTGATCTTTGCGAGGTGGATCGACACCCCGATCGGCGCGATGCTCGCCCTGGCCGATGATGCCGGGTTGCGGGTGCTGGACTTTGTTGACCGCCGGGGGCTTCCTCGGCAGATCGTGACGATCCGGCGTGTGCTCGCGTGCGCGGTCGTGCCGGGGGAGCACGCACAGTTGGATGCCGTCGAGCGGGAACTTGGGCTGTACTTTGCGGGCAAACCCTCGGCGATCACGACAACCTCGCACCAGGCCGGCCTTGAGGCAAAGGTGGGGGGGATTGTGCTGGCTCCGATCGGGCCTGGTGGGACGCCGGGGGGCTCGGCGTTTCAGCGTGCGGTGTGGGGTGAACTTCGGCGGATCCCGAGCGGGCGGACGCGGAGTTACGCCGAGCAGGCGCGGGCGGTTGGCAAGCCGCTGGGGGTGCGTGCCGTGGCGAGGGCGAATGGGGAGAACTTCCTGAGCCTGATCATCCCTTGCCACCGCGTGATCGGTTCGGACGGCTCGATGACGGGCTATAGCGGCGGGGTTGCCCGCAAGCGGTGGCTGCTGGAGCATGAGGCGAAAATGGCCGGGGTGAGCGTGGCGGGGTTGTTTGCTGGTGTTGGAGTGGGGGGATAGGTGTGGGTGGTGCGGGCTTGCAGCCCGCGCGGAAAGACAATTCACCACAGAGGCACAGAGGCACCGAGAAAGACAATGCTTAATGCATGTCTTTCCATCACAACCCCTGCATCTCTCTTCTCTGTGCCTCCGTGCCTCTGTGGTGTAATCTGTTTGCCGTGCAGGCTGGAAGCCTGTATAACCGAGAGACAACCCCACCCCTGCCCCTCCCCTCGGGGGAGGGGTTCTTATGCGGCATGAACCCACTGCCGGAGTCAGCGGAACCTGTCAAAGTTCGGGCGCGAAGCCGCGGCGCATGGTGTTTTCGCAGATGGCGCGTGGGACGACGAAGTGGTGGAGGTAGTTGTCGCCGCCCGCTTTGCTGCCGACGCCGGACATTCCGAAGCCGCCGAAGGGTTGGCGGGCGACGAGCGCGCCGGTGATGCCTCGGTTGATATAGAGGTTTCCGACGCGGAAGGCGCGTTTGGCGAGTTCGAGGTGGGCGGGCTTGCGGGTGTAGACGCCGCCGGTGAGTTTGTAGGGCAGGGCGTTGGCGATGCGGAGGGCGTCGTCGAAGGTGTGCGCGTGGAGGATGGCCAGGACGGGGCCGAAGATTTCTTCGCGTGCCAGTTCGTGCGTTTGCGGGACGTTCCAGAAGATCGCCGGGGGGACGTACGCACGGCTGGCGGCGGCGACGTTTGCCGGCAGGGTCAGTTGGTGGTTCGGCAGGCCGTCGGCCTTGGCGCGTTGAATAAACCCGTTGATTTTGGCGGCGGCGTCGGCGTCGATGACGGGGCCGACGTCGGTGCCGGGGTGGGCGGGGTCGCCGATGGTCAGGGCGTTGGTCGCCTCGACGAGGCGTTGGCGGACGTGGGTGATGGCTGGGCCGTTTGGCCCGGCGGGGTCAACGACGATGAGGCGCGAGAGTGCCGAGCACTTCTGGCCTTGGAAGGCGAAGGCCGAGTGCCTGGCGGCGAGCACAGCCTCGTCGAGGTCGGCGCTGGTGTCGAGGATCATGGCGTTCTTGCCCCCCATCTCGCAGACGACGTGCTTGACGTGCGATGGGTAGATCGGCTCTGCGAGCCGATCCGGATCGGCTCGGAGAGCCGATCTACCCAGAGTCGGTGCCGAGGCGTTCAAGATGTCTAGGCCGACGTCGCGCGAGCCGGTGAAGGCGATGAGGGTGGTGCGTGGGTCGCGCACCAATGCCGCGCCGGTGGTTTCGCCGGGGCCGGGGCAGAGTTGGAGGATGCGTGTGGCGTCTGCGCCGATGGCCTGTTGGAGGATGTCGGCCATCACCTTGGCGATGCCGGGCGTTTGCTCGGCGGGCTTGACGACGACGGTGTTGCCTGTAACGAGCGCGGCGACGGTCATGCCGCAGCAGATGGCCAGGGGGAAGTTCCAGGGTGAAATCACGACGGCGACGCCGCGCGGCTCGTGGAGCTGCTCGTCGAGCTCGCCGACGAACCGGCCGATGCGTTGTGGGAGGAACATCGGCACGGCTAGGCGGGCGTAGTACTCGCAAAAGTCGATCGCCTCGCAGGTGTCGGCGTCGGCCTCGCGCCAGGTTTTGCCGGCTTCTTTGAGCATGATCGCGCTGAGTTCATCGCGGCGTGCGCGCATGGCCGAGGCGGCACGGATGAGCACCTGGGCACGCTCTTGGATCGGCCGTTGCCGCCAAGGCTCAAAGGCTTCGGCGGCGGCGTCGATCATCCGTTTCGCGTCGGCGGGGGTGTTGTCGTTGGCCACGGCGGGCACGCGCGCGTCGGCAACGGCGCGGGCGAAGGCCTCACGCGTTGCTTGCTGTGCAAAGTCGCGGAATGGTTCGTTGTAGAACGGGCGGAGCGTCAACCCCGGCACGTTTACGCCTGGCGTGAGCATGTGCCGTTCGGGGGCGCGGGCGAGGTTGCTGGCCGAGGGCTCGGCGGTTTTGATGGTGTTGGCGTCGCCCGTTGCTGGGCCCGGTGTGGGGAAGGCGTGCTCGTGCGGGCTGGCGAGCAGTTGCGCGGTGTCGGCGTTGTCAAGGAACCCGGCCTTGAGCCAGCTCTCGTTGCTGGTGTTCTCCAGCAGCCGGCGGACGAGGTAGGCCATCCCGGGGATCATCTGCCCGACGGGGACGTACTCGCGGACGCGCAGGCCCATCTCAGCCGCGGCGTGCTTGAGCTGGTCGGCCATGCCGTGGAGCATCTGCAGTTCGAGGGTGTTGCGTGGCAGCGAGCGCGCCTCGCACCCGGCTAGGGCCGAGGCGATCGAGCGGGCGTTGTGGCTGCCGAGTGCGAGTTTGACGCCACCTTGGCCGGGTGCGCGCGGGGTGTGGTCTAGGAGGATGCCGGCCATGCGCTCGAAGCAGGCGTCGGTTTGTTTCTTTGTTGGCCAGACGGGCGTGGGCCAGCCGCGCTGCTCGGCGTTGATGGTCTCGTAGTCCCAGTAGGCACCCTTGACCAGGCGCACGGTTACCACCCGCCCGGTCTGCTTGGCCCACCGGCAAATCCGCAGCGCATCGTCAGCCCCGCTCTGGAGGTATGCCTGCATTGCCAGCCCACCCTCAAAGGGCACCTGCGTGCAGCAACGCTCGAAGAGTTCGAGCGTGAGGTCCTTGAGGGCATACTGCTCCATGTCAAAGTTGATGAAGACCCCTTTGGCGTGCGCGGCGTGCAGGATCGGCACCAGCCGCTTCATCAGGTCCTTGATCGAGCCTTCGGTGTCGATCGCGTCGCAGCGGGCGCTGAGCGCGCTGACCTTGACGCTCACGTTGGTGCGTGGCACGGGGCCGAGGTGGTCGCTCTCGAGGCGCGGGTCGGGCTTCCACCCGGCGACCTGGGCGGGGAGGTTGTTGATCAGGTCGAGGTATTTGGCCTGGTAAGCATCGGCCTCGGCATCGCTAAGGCACGCCTCGCCGAGGAGGTCGACGCTGAAGGCGATGCCGTCGTCCCAGAGGGCACGCAGGTTGGGCAGTGCGCTGGCCGCGTCGGTGCCGGCGATGAACTTGCCGGCCATGGATTCGATCTGCTTGCGGATGGTGCCCACGGCCAGGCCCTTGGCAAGTTTGCCTGCTGAGAGTGCCGCAGCGATCGGCGCGGGGACCGTAACGCCCGGCTGGGTGAGGTAGTCTTGCAGGTGGTCGTAGATATCCTCGGCATCCTTGAGCACGGGGAAACAGTCGACGAAGCGGAACATCTGGACCTTGAACAGCGGGTCCTTCATGCTCCAGTTCATCAGCGCGTCGGAGTAGAACGCCGAGGAGAGCAGGCCGCTTTTGTGCCTGCGGGCGAGAGTCAGCAGCTCGGTGCCCAGTTGCACGACGCGCTCTTGGCTGCCCTGACCCGCAAGCGCGGCGGGCGCGCCCGCAACGGGTGCTGGGGCGAAAGTTGTGCTCGATGCGGATGACTTTTTGCCTAACCAACCCATGCGCCATGCCCCTTGCCGGTGGTGCTGAGGGCCAACCGGTCGCGTGCCCGATCATGCCTGGGCACTGTAGAGGTGCGCTGGCTCGGCGTGGGCAAGTCAGCCCCGCTAGCGTTCGGGGTTATCACCCAGGCCCTTGTCATCACGGTTGGCACCTTTGACGGCGTGCACCGCGGGCACGCGGCGCTGGTTGCACGCGCACGCGAGATCGCCTCGGCAATGCAGGGGCGGGTGCTGGCGTTGGTCCTGGACCCGCACCCATTGACGGTGCTGCGCCCCGAGGCCGCCCCCGCTCGGCTGAGCACGTTTGCGCAACGCCGGGTGTGGCTGCACGAGGCCGGGGCTGACCTGGTCGAGCGTATTGACCCGGCCGGTGGCGTGCTGGCCCTGTCGCCCGAGGCGTTTGTTGATCGCGTGATAGCCGGGTATGGGGGTCTGGGCCAGGTGCGGGCGTGGGTGGAGGGGCCAGACTTTCGCTTTGGCAAGGCCCGCGCGGGGGACAACGCGTTGCTGGCGCACCTTGGTGCAAAGCTCGGCTTTAGTGCCCAGGTTATCGAGCACATGGGTGTGGCGCTGAGCGACCAGCAGATCGTCGCGTGCCGGAGCGACACGATCCGCTGGCTGCTGGGCCACGGGCGCGTCTTTGATGCCGCGGGTGTCTTGGGCCGGTGGTATGAGTTGCCCGGCACAGTCGTCCCGGGCGACCGGCGCGGTCGGACCATCGGCGTGCCGACGGCGAACGTGCGCACGGAGCTTGCGCCGCCGGCGCCGGGTGTATATGCCGCGCTTGCGAGGCTTGACGATGCCCGCGTCTTTGTGGCCGCGGTGAACGTCGGGCCGCGCCCGACGTTTGACCGGCCCGCAACGATCGAGGCGCACCTGATCGGCGCGAGCCCCACTCAGCCAGACCAACCTTGGCGGGCTATCGAGGGCCTGGAGGAGTATGGGTGGGGGGTGTCGATCCAGTTCCTCTCGTACCTGCGCGACACGATGCGGTTTAGCACTGTTGCCGGCCTGCGCGAGCAGCTCGGGCGCGATATCCAGCGTGCCCAGCGCTCGGCGAGCCTTCTGGCACCATCACCAACGCCCACCTGCGGACCAAGACCATGAGCGACTACACATCCAACGCCACCCCGCAAGCAATCGCCGCGTTTATGAAGGCTCAGACCTCGCTGGTCATCCTCACGCACGCCAAGCCCGACGGGGACGCGCTCGGCTCAGCGTTGACGGTGCTGCGCGTAGCCGAGCACATCGGCATCGATGCTCAGGCGTGGTTCGTCGGGCCTTTCCCGGCGTGGCTCGGGTTCTTTGCCGGCTCTTCTGCCGTGTGCAAGCTTGGCGGTGATAGCCCGAGCATCCCCGACTTTGACCCCAGCGGGATCGTGATCGTTGATACCGGCGCGTGGTCGCAGCTCAAGCCACTGGATGCGTGGCTCAAACCCCGCACCGGCCGGGCTGTCGTCATCGACCACCACCTGCACGGGCAGGGTGATGTCGCCCACCTCCGGCTGGTTACACCCGCCTCGGCCAGTTGCACCGAGGCGCTCGCGCCGGTCGTCGATGAACTGCTCGGCGTGCCGGGGCGGGCTGCGCTACCGATTGATATTGGCACGCCGATGTATCTCGGGCTGGCGACGGACACGGGTTGGTTCCGCTTCAGCAACACGACTGCGGACACCTTCGAGCTGGCCGCTCGGCTGGTCAATGGGGGCGTCGATCACCCGGCGATCTACCAGGCCGTCGAGCAGCAGCAAGCACCCCTCCGCCCGAGGCTCTTGGGACTGGCCCTTGCATCGCTGACGTACGAGCACGGCGGTCGCGTGGGCGTGATGGCCCTGCGCGATGCTGACATGCGAGCGCTCGGGGCCATAGGCGAGGATACTGGGGGCTTTGCCGAGCCTGTGCTGGCGGTGCAGGGCGTGCAGGTTGTTGCCACGCTCACCGAGATGCCCGCGCAGCCCGACGGCACCCCGCTGGTGAAAGTCTCACTGCGCAGCAAGCCCGGGCCAGAGGCGATCGATGTCGCGGCCATCGCCAACAAACTCGGCGGCGGCGGGCACGCCCGCGCTGCGGGGATCAAGCTGCACCTGCCCTTGCCGGAGGCGATCGAAGCGATCACGAGCGCCTTGGATGGATACCCCGGACCTACGGGCCGGTCGGCTAGCCCCTAAGCCACCTCACCCGCGCATGGCCGCGAGCAACTCCCTGGGTTGCCGCCTGAGCAGCCCGAGTGCGGCGGGCATTGCCGCCAGCAGCGTGATTGCCGTTACCGTCAGCACCGACCACCCGATGGCGTCCCATGGTGGCCGGATCGGTAGTTCGATGCCGATCGACGAGGCGGTTACGTTCTGCCCCCCCCAGGCCCCTTGCAGGCCCAGTGCGGTGCCCAGGATGGCGGCGGCGAGGGCAATGAGGAGCCCCTCGCCGAGGATCAGTCTGGCGAGCATCCCTCGTGAGCCGCCGCTGGCGCGGATGACGCCAAACTCAAAGGAACGCCCCCGCACCGAGGCGATGATGACGTTGGCAACGCCAAGGCAGGCAACGAGCATCGCGCCGACGGCCACGAGTGCAAAGACGCGCAGCGCGCCCTGGATGGTCCCGCGGATCTCCGCCTTCATCGCCACGGCCGTGCCACCGGCGAGGATGCCCGTGCCGGGCAGGTTGCGGATGGCCCGCATGGTCTCCTCGGCGTTCCCGCCGGGTGTGAAGGCGATCTGCACGAGATTGATCGCCTCGCTGCCGAACCGGCTGCGCAGGTCTGCGCGCGTTCCGAAGACGGAGTTGACGGCCTGGTCGACGTAGTTCTCACCGATATCAAAGAACTTGCTGGCGATGTCCAGGCCCGGGCTGGTTACGACGCCGACGATTGTAAAGTCGTGCCCGACGCCGTTGTGCGTCAGCGTGATTTTGTCGCCCAGGCCCATCCCGCGCGTAACCATAAACTCGCGTGCGACAAGCACCGCGCCGCCCGCTTCGAGGGCCGCCGAGGCTGTTGCTACGTCCCCCTGCAACCACTGCAGCTTGGTCATCGCAAAGAAGGGCTCGGGCTCAAAGGCCAGGAAGGTGGTGCGGTACTTGGTCAACCCCTCGATCCCAAAAGCGTCGGTGC
The DNA here is from genome assembly GCA_021299385.1 of Phycisphaeraceae bacterium. Classification (GTDB taxonomy): domain Bacteria; phylum Planctomycetota; class Phycisphaerae; order Phycisphaerales; family UBA1924; genus JAJTGZ01. Next base: position 34,124 of record JAJTGZ010000016.1, read on the forward strand.
CGACGTTGAGCAGCGTGATGGCCGTCGCCCCTTGCACGCCCGGCACCTGACGGACCCGCTCGGCCAGGTCGGGCTTGAGGTTCAGCCCGGTAACAAACGCGTCGGGGAACTGCACACCCTCAAACCACCTGTCCAAGATCCCCCGCCCGTTGGTCCAGATCGAGACCATCAGCGCAAGGCCGAGCATCATCGACCCGGCGGTCAACCCCGATCGCACCGGCGTGCGCATCAGCCCGCGCGTCAGGAGCACCCCCGGCACCCCCAGCACCCGCGCCACCACGCCGCCGAGCAACCACGTGGCCGTGAATGTAACGGGGATCGAGAGCAAAAAATAACCCGTCAACAGCGAGGGCACACCGATCGGTGCGTAGAGCCAGAAGAACCCGCTCGGGTCGCTGGGGCGGTGCAGCACGATCAACGCCTGCACCATCACCAGCGAGGCGCCGGCGAGCAGGCAGATCACAATCGTCCGCCCGCGCACAGGGCGCGCACGCGAGGCCAGCCCCGCCATCGGGCTGACGCGCGACGCCGCCCACGCGGCATACCCCGCACCACCCATCCCCGCCAGCACCGACCCGACCACACCCGCGGCAACCCCGCTCAGTGAGAGCACAAACCCCGCTGGCAACTGCTCGGGGAACATCTTGACGAGCACCCACGAGCCGGTGATCCCCGCCGGCACGCCGATGCACGCGCCCAGCAGCCCGACGATCGCGCCAGTGAGCAGTTCACCGGCGGCCAGCTGCCCGCGCGTCGCCCCGACGGCACGCAGGATGGCCAGCTCGCGCAGGCGTTCACCGACCGCCGAGGTCATACCCGTTGTGATGATGAACGCGCTGGCCAGGAAGGCCAGGATCGAGGCGAGCGTCAGCGCTGATTCTCCGCCGCGCTGGCTGGCGTAGAAGCCCGAGGTGATCTTCTCCGTCGGCTGCAAGAGCAGCCCCTTGGGCAGGGCGGCCCGGCGATCTGAGACGACCTGCTCGGCGCTCTGGCCCGGAGCGAGCAATACGTCTACCTCGTTGACCTCACCGGGGCGGTCGACCGCCGCGCCGATGACGGCGATATCACCATAGACCGGCAGGATGTTCTTGAACAACCCCGACAGCGCCGGGGGCTGCGCGATGCCGACGACAACCAGCCGTACCGGCGAGCCGAACCGCTGCACCTCAAGCACATCGCCGACGCTGGCGTGCAGCTGCTCGGCCACGCGCTGGTCGAGCACAACCTCACCCGGCGCACCCTCGGCCGGGATGCCCGCCATGAGCCACCGCCCCGCCGAGAGTTTCAACGGTCGCAGGGCTTCCTCGGCAACGGGGTCAACGCCATAGGCGATCACACGGATGCTCCGCGCCGGGCCGCCCTCTTTGCCCAGCGAGAGGGCCAGGCCATCGATCAGCCTTGGTGCGACGAGCTTGGCCTCGGGCCAGGCGCGCGCCGCACGCACGACCTCGAGGTCAAAGCCGACCTTCGCCGGGTTGACGATCCGCACGTCCGCCGCGCCGACCGCAGCGAGGACGCGCTGGTTCAGCCCCTCGTTGAGCGAGGCGATGCTGCATCGGATCGCCACCACCAGTGCGGCACATAATGCCACACACCCGACGAGCAGCGCCGTGCGCCCGCGCCTAGCCAATAAGTTGCTGATAGCGAGCCGCCACCAGGGAGGCATTCCCCTTTGCGCCGTCATCGTGTTGCTCCGGAACGTCAAAGGAACCGGTGATCGCCCCGTCTAAGAGCACAAAGACACGCCGGCAGTGTGCCGCCGCGGCTGGCTCGTGGGTAACCATCACCACCGTCGTCTGCTGCTCGCGGGCGACGCGCCCGAGCAGCGACCAGAGGGCCTCGGCGTTCTTGCTGTCCAAGGCCCCCGTCGGCTCGTCGGCAAGCACCAGCGCGGGGCGGTAGAGCAGCGCCCGCGCGATCGCCACGCGTTGCTGCTCGCCGCCCGAGAGTGAATCGGGCCGGTGGCTGGCCCTGTGGCTGACGCCGAGGCTTTCGAGCAGTTCCATCGCGCGAGCCCGGATGACCGCCGGGTCGTCCCCGCCCAGCAGCCCAGGGAGCTCGGCGTTCTCTAGCGCCGTCAGCGTCGGCAGCAGGTTGAAGGCCTGGAAGACGATCCCGACCCGCCGCCGGCGGAAGTCCGTCAGGGCACGCTCGCTGAGCTGGTCGATCCGCTCGCCGCCGATGGTAATCGTCCCGCCGTCGGGCTTGTCCATCGCCCCGAGCAGGTGCAGCAGCGTGGTTTTGCCCGAGCCGCTGGCGCCCATAATCGCATAAAACCCCGGCCCGTCGATCGACATCGACGCCCCGCGCAGGGCCTGGACCACCCGCCCGCCGGCGGTGTAAGACTTGTTCACATCATCAACGTTCAGCATGAGGTTCGCATCGCAGCCGAGGAGGGCGAACCGTATGGCCCCCGCCCGCCCAACGCAAACTCCCCACGCAAACCCCCCACCAACCCTTCGCGCCCCCGGCTATCCTCGCAGCTTATGGATATCCCCAAGCCCGACTTCGTAACCGCGCAGTTCCTCGTCAACGCCGCGACCATGGTGATTGTGGTGCACATCATCCTCGGCTTCGTTGGCATCGCCCTGTGGCTGGAACGCAAAATCTCCGCCTGGATGCAGGACCGCATCGGCCCCAACCGCGTGGGCCTTGACCTGGGCCTGCCCGCGCTGGCCCTGCTGGGCAAGCAGGACTACAAACGCAAAAACCCGGGCATCCGCGGGCTGCTGGGCCTGGGCCAGTCCGCCGCCGACGGCATCAAGATGCTCCTCAAAGAAGACTTCATGCCCAAGGGGGCCGACAAGGTCATGCACTTTGTCGCCCCGGGCCTGGCCGTTGTCCCGGCTCTGCTCGCCTTTGCCGTGATCCCCTGGGGTGGGCAGTGGAGCATCTCAGAGTTTACGATCCCGGTGCTGCACTGGGTCGTGCCGGCGCAGACGGTAACGGTCGCCGCGGCGAACATCTCCATAGGCATCGTCTACGGCCTGGCTGTTGCCGCCCTTGGGGTCTATGGCCTGGCGCTCGGCGCGTGGGCCAGCAACAACAAATACTCGTTCCTGGGCGGCCTGCGCGCCACCAGCCAGATGCTCGCCTATGAAATCCCGATGGGCCTGATGTTCTTGGTCGTGCTGCTGACCGTCGGCAGCCTGATGCCCACGGACATCATCAAGTACCAGGTCCAGCACGGGTGGCTCATCGTCGCGCAGCCCCTCGCGGCCGTCATCCTCTTCATCGCCATTCTCGCCGAGACCAACCGCGCCCCGTTCGACAACGCCGAGTGCGAGAACGAGCTTGTCGGCGGCTACCACACTGAGTTTAGCTCGATGCACTTTGGCCTTTTCTTCCTGGCCGAGTATGCGCACATCATCACCGGGTGCGCACTGTTTAGCGTCTTGTTCCTGGGGGGGTACCACCTCCCGTTCATCCCCGCCCTCAGCGGCGTGCCCGCCGAGAGTTTCTGGATCGTGCTGCTGAAGTTCGCCGTGCTCTTTGGCAAGGCGGTGGCGCTGGTCTGCTTCGTGATCGCGATCCGCTGGACGATCCCGCGGATGCGTTTCGACCAGATCATGCAAGTCGGCTGGCAGGGGTTGATCCCGATCTCGCTGGCGTTGGTGCTGGCGACGACGCTGATGGTCTTCTTCGGCCTGACGCAGTGGTGGCAACTGGCGTTGATCAACGTCGCGCTTGGTTTGTCCGTCATCGTCGTCCAGGGCATCCTCCCCGCCACGGCCAGCAACAAACGCACCCCCTTGGCCGGGTCGCGATATAGCCCCTTGGTCCAAGACGGCCCGGTGATCACCCGCCCAACGCTGCCCGCCGCCCTAGCCGACGACCCGAGGCAGACCTTGACGCCTAGCTCGGCGGGGTGAGCGCGGTGGGGCAGGCATCCCAGCCTGCCTATTCCGGTGGGGCGGGCTTCCCAGCCCGCCTGCCTACTCCGGTGGGGCGGGCTTCCCAGCCCGCCTGCCTCCTTGCCTAGCATCCACCGGTCTCACACGCCCAAGGGTGTCATGTCCACGTCAGGAGAGGGAACTCATCCCCCCCGACGGCCCCCTGGCACCCTACATCTCGGTCAACCCCGGCCGGATGCACGGCGAGCCATGCTTCAAGGGGACTCGGGTACCCATCCAGACCCTCTTTGACCATCTTGAAATGGACGATGGGCTGGGGGACTTCTTGGCCGTCTTCCCCAACGTTTCGCGCGAGATGGCCGTGGCGGTCATCGGGCTGGCCTCGCGCGGCCTGCTTGACGGGCTGCGCAACCTGTGAAGCTCCGGTCTCCTCGAGTATGGTGGGGCAGGCTTCCCAGCCTGCCTGTGTCTCTACTCCCCACCCCGCACCAACCCCTGGTCCCACCCGCGTGTATCCAGCACCACACGCCCCGGCTCGACCTCCCACGGCAACTGCGGGCGCGGCCAGCTTGCACGTCGGCCAGTGCCGTCAACGATCGTCCAACCCACTCGCACGCTCCCGTCCGGGTCGATCACATCCGCAGGGAGATCCACGATCACCGACCAACGCTCTGCGCTCAGGGCAAACCTGCCGGTCGCCTGGCCCGCGGGCAGGCTTGTGAGCTTCCCCTGGCTTGTCGCTGTCGCCACCAGCGTGCTCCGCCCGGGGGTGCCGAGGTAGATCGCGACACTCTGGCGGTCCTCCGGCCCGGCCAGGGGGGACTCAAAGACCAATCTCACCTGCCCAGTCTCCGGGTCCACCATCGCCAAACCCGAGGCACCCAAACGGGGGGTTGGCACGCCGAGCTGGAAGCCTGCCATCGTCCAATCCTCCATCGCCGGGCCGATCGGCACCCCAGGCGGGCGCATCGGCACCGGGCGTAGGGCCAGGTTTGCCGGGAGTTCGGCGTCGCCGAGCTGCACGCGCATGCCCACCCCCTCGGCGGCGGCCTGGGCCATGCTCTCGGGGTCGGGCTGCGGGCGGTCCTGGCGCAGGGAGATGCTCAGGGTTTGCCCTTGCCCCTTTTCCAGTGCCGTAAGATCGGCTTTGACAAGCACTTGCGTGTCATCGGGGGTGATTTTCGGGACGGCTGACTTGCCGAGGGTCAGGACCCCTAGCCGGCCCATGGGTTGGTCTGTGTTCCCGTCGCGTCCCCCGGCGTCGTCGATCGTCCAGACCACCCCGTCGGGGGCGCCTGCTGTGCCAAGCCACCCGGAGACGCGCTCGATGATCTCCCGCCGGGTTGGGTTGCCCGTCAGGACGAGCTCGAGCAAAGTCCCGAGGGCAATTTGGTCGGCCCAGATGGGCACGCGCACGCTCAGGCCACCTTGGAGGGGGAGTTGGGCGGTTTGCAGCAGCCGCTCGGCCGTGCGCTCGGCGAGGGCGCGGTCGGCCGACGCTATGACCGCGATAGCCGAGGCGACGGCACCCTCAGCCGAGGTGCTCCAGACGCGCAGGGCCTCGGGCTGATCGGTGGCTTGGGTTGGCGTGGCCATCTCCTGCTGGCCGCGGAGCAGGCGGAGGCGCCATTCGTCGCCAGGCCAGGGGGATGGAGTTTGTCCTGGGGTTAACGGGGGCATTCGCGAGGCGACTTGCCGAAGGATGGCCAGGCCCGCCTGCATGTCGCGCAGGGGGATGAACAGGACCTTCTTGGACTTGGGCTCCCATGTGCCCAGGGCCACGCCTTGCCGATCACCCTGGATGGGTGTACGGATGGGGGAGTCGGGAGCGGCCTGGATCAGGCCGAGCGTCAGGGTGCCGAGGGGGCCACTGTCAGGGGGAGTCCCGGCAGCATCGGCCGAGCGCAGCACCCATTGGCGTGGGGTGTTGAAGATCCAGTGGTCGATGGGGGAGCGCTCGGGCATGGTCGCCGGGGTGATGTCAAAGTGGTGCAGCGACAACGGGAGGTCGACCCCGCTGGCTTGCACGCCCGTTGCACCTTCGAGCATGAAGATGGCCGGTCCGGTGGGGGGGATAAAGACCAATACGGGCTTGCTGCTCTGGTCTGGGCTTTGTTGCTGGGCCGCACTTTGGGGTGCAACTTGGCTTGGTTGCCCTTTGGCAGTTGCAGTTGCGCCAAGGGGCGTTCCCAGCGCGATGAGCAAGCTCCAAAGGCCGCCGGCAACACCCTTGCGGGTGGATTGTGGGGATATTGGTCGTAAATCTAAATAGTAAGCAACCGGTTTCACCGATCAGAGCGTAGAACACTGTGGCAGTGTGTGCGCGGATATTCGTGCCTGCCATATGCGTTCCAACCAGGTGTCCCAGTGCGTTGACGGCGCTGGGAGTGAAGGAGTCTTGGCGATGGTTACGCACCTTCCCGACGGTCGCACGCTTTTCAAGGCCTTTTTGCCACACGCGGCACAGGTCGAGCTCATCGGCACCTTCACCGGGTGGAAGCGAAAGCCCGCGGCGATGCAGCGGCACGAGATGGGTTGGTGGTCGTGCGCGTTGCCGATCCCTGCTGGTGAGCATGAGTTTTGCTACCTGGTTGACAGCTGCACGTACCTGGCCGACTATGCCGCGCACGGGGTGCATCTGGTGCCGAGTGGGCAGTGGCTGTCATCGCTGCGTGTGCGCAGTGATGAGCCGGCCGAGTCGCTCAAGGTTGTGCCGGCGTAAGAGGCTGGTTGGGAAGTCTGGCACTGGTTGGTGCCGCAGGCCTGTGGCCTGTGCACAGATGCCTGCATGATCCGCACAGGCGGGAGGCCTGTGCCACCGTTTGTTTGATACGGGGCCACTACTATTGATGGTGCAATCGCTCTTTGACAAGCGTCGGTATCTGATCCCGTTCCGGTCGTCGTTGTTGCCGCAGATTTTTTGCGACACGCTGGTGATCGGCGCGGGTGTTGCTGGGCTTCGTGCGGCCATCACGTCGGCGGGTCATGGTGAGGTGATTTTGCTGTGCAAGGACGAGCCGCAGATTTCCAACACGGCGTGGGCGCAGGGTGGGATCGCTGCGGTAACCGACGCGGGGGACACGACGGCCAGCCACATCCAGGACACGCTGGTTGCGGGTGCGGGTTTGTGCGACCCGGGGATTGTCAAGTTGGTCGTTGAGCAGGGGCCGGCGCGGATCGCCGAGTTGCTTGAGTGGGGGATTCGGCTGGACCGGGACGTGGCCGGGAAACTGATGCGGGGGCTTGAGGGTGGGCACTCGGTGGCGCGGATTCTGCACGCCGACGGGGACGCGACGGGGCGTGAGTTGTACCGGTGCATGTGGGACAAGTGCGTGCAGACGCCTGGGATTCGCCGGTTTACGAGGTGTTTTTGCCTGGACCTGCTGACGCCGACGGACCAACCGGGCGCGCCGGTGATGGGCGCGATCACGCACCACCCCAAGCACGGCTTGCAGGTGATCTGGGCGAAGTCGACGATCCTGGCCTCGGGTGGTGCTGGGTTGGTGTATCGAGAGACGACCAACCCGCGCACGGCGACTGGGGACGGGATCGCCGCGGCGTTCCGGGCGGGGGCGGTGCTTGCGGACATGGCGTTTGTGCAGTTCCACCCGACGTGCCTGTATCTGGCCGGTGCGCCGCGATCGTTGGTTACTGAGGCGGTGCGTGGCGCGGGTGGGTATCTGGTTGATGAGGGTGGGAACCGATTTATGACCGACGTGCACCCGCAGGGGGAGCTTGCGCCGCGCGACGTGGTTACAAAGGGGATTGTTGAGCATCTTCATAAGACCGGAGGCTCGCGCGTCTATCTCGATGCCCGGCATATCGAGGGGTTTGCCGAGCAATTCCCGGGGATCGCCCAGATGCTGCGCAAGTATGAGATCGACCCGAGCCGGGACAACATCCCGGTGCACCCGGCACAGCACTACACGATCGGGGGTGTGCTGGCCGACGCGCAGGGAAGGTCGAGCGTGCCGGGGTTGTATGCGGTCGGTGAGGCGGCCTGCTCGGGGCTGCACGGGGCGAATCGGCTGGCGAGCAACAGCCTGCTGGAGGGGCTGGTCTTTGGGCACATCGCGGCGCAGGCGGCCAAGGAGCGGGCAACTTCGGCGAGTGCTGGCGTGCGTAATGGGAGCGATGGGTCGCACGGCGGCGCGGGGTGGGAGGGTGCGGCACGGCAGGCGCCGGTGCCGATTGTCTCGGATATCCGCCCGAGCGACTCGGGTGAACTGGACCTAGAAGACGTGGAGCGGTCGCTGCGGAGCGCGATGTGGAAGAACGTGGGGATCGAGCGGACGGGGACGCGGCTGGCCTCGGCCGAGAACATGATCGACTTCTGGGGGCGGTACACACTGGATAAGATTTTCGATGACCCGCGCGGGTGGCAGATACAGAACATGCTGCTGGTGGCGCGGCTGATTGCGCAGTCGGCGATTGCGCGCAGGGAGAGCCGGGGGTGCCACTGGCGCGACGACTTTGCCAGCCCGAGTGCCGAGCTGGTCGCGCACGACTGCTGGAGCCGGCACAGCCAGGGGCCGCTGCTGCGGCCGATCAGGCCGCAGGGGCAAGCGGCAGTGGGGGACTCAAAGGTGGCGGTCAAGACATGAAGCACCTGCCCTTGTTGCTGTTGTTGCTGTTGTTGCTGGCGTTGACGGGGTGTGAGCAGTCGCGTGAGATTTCGTACAAGACGCCGCTGGACCGGGTGCCCGGTGCGTCGCGGAGTGATGCGTCGCTGGCCAAGCAGGGGCAGCAGACGCCGGTTGAGGCCGCACGGGCCAAGCGTGAGGAGCTCAGCAAGAAGGACGAGCGTGGGCGGGAGGTGCTGGTGCTCGAGTCGCCGCACCAGGCGATATTTAATCTTGGCCGGCTGCTCAATGACCCGGCGAGCGACGGGATGCTGCTAGAGCAACTCATCAGCGAGACGACCAAGAAGCGGATGGTCGCCGACGGGGGCACGCCGGAGGACGCGGTGGTGTTTTTGCGTGAGAACACGCAGGACATCCAGGACCTGCTTCGGCGGATGCCCTTTGCCGAGCAGAGCATGGACGTGAGCATGGAGAAGCAGGGGGGCGGGGTGTACTGCTTCCGCTTGCGGAAGGGGCCTGCGCGCGGGCTGCGGTATGACAGCGTCTGGCTGGCGCTGGAGAATGGGAAGTGGAAGTGGGTGTGGGTGACGGGGCCGTGAGGCGCGGGGGTTGATAGGCAATATATAAGGAAGCAAAGACGCCCGGCTCGGAGAGCCGGGGTAGCCGGGTCGGCTCGGAGAGCCGACCTACACGGAAGCCTGCTGGATTACGTGTACCGCCCGTGAGGCGTGCTCTCGTGCGCGTAGTTGGGAGATGAAGACCATTCGGACCACGCCTGCCGGGTCGATGACGTAGGTTGCCCGCCCGGGGAGCAGGCCCAGCAGGGAGCGGGGGACGGTGAAGAGTTTGCGAAGCGAGCCGTCGGCGTCGCTAATGAGGGGGTAGGGGAGGGCGTGCTTGGTGGCGAAAGCGCGGTGCGAGTCGTCGGAATCACCCGACACGCCGAGGATGACGGCGTGCAGTCTTGAGAGCTCGGCAAAGCCATCGCGGAAGGCGCACGACTGTGCCGTGCATCCTGGGGTGAAGTCGCGGGGGTAGAAGAAGAGCACGACCCATCGGCCGCGGTGGGCCGAGAGTGTGAAGGGGTCGCCGGCGTGGGTGTTGCGTGTGAAGTCTGGGGCGGGGTCGCCGGGGGAGAGTGGGTGGGGGGGCATGTGGGGATGGTAAGTGAGATGGGTAGTACGTGCTGTGCGAACGAAGTGCCCAACCCCACCGCTGCCCCTCCCCGCCAGAACGTTCTGGGGGAGGGGTTCTCGATGCACCGTCTTGCACGTGCGTGGGTCTTTTACGCGCCGGCGAGTTTGAGCATGGTGGCGGGGCTTTCGGGTTCGCCGGTGCGTGATGAGAGGAGGGCTGCTTGTGCGGTGGCCAGCAGGCGGGGGTAGTCGAGCTGGTTCATCTGCCCGGCACCGGTGCTGATGTAGTTGTTGATCTGGGTGGTGAGCATGGAGAGCCAGAAGGCCTCGGGCATCTGGGCGGGGTCGAGGGTGGGCAGTTCGGTGGCCTGGCCTGGGGCGTCGATGTTGTTGCCGTCGGCGTCGAGCCAGAGGAGGCGGTCGTCGCTGATGGAGACGCGTCCGTTGGCGCCGAGCACGGTCGCCTCGATGGTGTAGCGGCCGGCGCGGTTGCTCACATGCAGCGAGGCGGCGGTGCCGGCGTCGTAGACGAGTGTGGCGCAGATATCCCCGTGCAGGTCGCGGAGCGACTGGCCCGGCAGCGCGTGCAGGGGCCCGGCCTCGGTGCCCGTGTACGCCGCGAAGACCGACTCGGGGACGCCGAGCAGGCGGTGGGCCAGGTCGATGGCGTCGAGCAGGCGAGCGCCGAGGGTGCCTGCGCGGGCGGGGCCAACGACAGAGATGCGGACGCTGCGCACGCGGCCGAGGTGCTCGAGGACTTCGCCGAGGTCGAGCACACGGGGTGCCAGGCGGGCGAGGGGGAGATACTCGCACCAAGCCCCGGGCAGGCCGCGCGCGGGGCCGGTTGGCGTGCTGGCGGCGTGGCCGATCTCGGCGAGTTGCACGAGCGCGCCGGGCAGAGGTTCAAGGGTAACGACCTTGACGCCCCGGTCGCGAGCGGCGTCGAGTTCCTCGGCGTCTGTGCGCGACATCGTGCCGGGGCCGGCGAATGCACCGGGGGAGGCGATGAGCACAAGTCCCTCGGTGGCCGTGGCGATCGCGGCACGCAGGTCGGTGGCGGCGGGGACGTTCAGGGCCTGTGCGACGGCGGTGCCGAGGGTTGGTTCGGGGCAGCCCGCGTGCGTGATGTCGAGGTTGGCAGTCTCGGCCAGGTGGCGAACGGCCCCGACCTGGTCGGGAGTCAGCCACGCAATCGTCGGCGTCGGTCGCTGCACGGGTGGAGGGTAGAACCCAGCGGGGACCCCCGCCGGTATACTCAGCAAGACCTGCCCGAGCCGGAGCGACCGTCATGCGTAGCGA
>JAJTGZ010000107.1 GCA_021299385.1 Phycisphaeraceae bacterium
GCCAGGTCGCTAAACTGACCAGCTCGATCACCTCGGCGATGACCAGCGTGCGGACGGTGGTGGGTGTCTTTGCCGCCAGTGTGGTCGGTGGGAAGTTTCTCGGCCTCATCAGCAACACGATTCAGCGGCTGGACGAGCTGGGTGAGCGTTCCCGCGTGCTGGGCATCACTGCCGAGGCAATACAGACCTACGAATACGCTGCCAAGCAGGCGAACGTCGAGAGCGGGGAACTCTTTGCCGCCATCCGCAAGGGGACCGAGAACATCTCCGAGTTTGCTGCCACGATGGGTGGGCCGGCGGCCAAGTCGATGCGCGAGCTGGGCATCAGCACCCGAGACGCCACGGGTGAACTTCGCCCGATGGGGCAACTGCTCGAGGACATCCGCAAGAAGACCGCCTCGATGGGGGCGGGCAACCGCCAGCGCGTCTACGCGGACATCTTCGGCAAGGGTGGCCAGATGGTCGAACGCCTGACGGCAGGGACCGGGTTCAACGCGGCGCAGGATGAACTTCGCCGCCTGGGGGGGCTGGTGAGCGACGAGGACGTTGCGCGTGCCGGCAAACTCGGTGATGCCGTCGACCGGATGAGCGTCGCCTTCCGTGGGCTCAAGGACCAGGCTGTGCTCGCTCTGGCCGGGCCGCTGACTGAACTTATGAACTCGGTTGCCGAGAACATGGCCCGGATCGGGTCGCTTGCTCGCGGCGTTGCGGCTTACCTGAGCGGGACGCAGGGCAGGGGTGGGCAGGGCGTCAACGAACAGCTCGGCAAGGCTGTCGTCGACGCCCTCAAAGAAGCGGCCAGTTATGCGTGGACCATCATCAAGGAAGGTGGTGAACTCATCCGCGTTGCGGTGGTCAACGCGCTATCGGCGGCGATGAACATCATCTGGCCGATGGTCAGCGACCAGATCGACGACATGCTCTACAAGATCGACCAGGGCCTTCCGTCGTGGCTCCAGAGCGGTGCCAAGCCGAGCGCGGGGATGGCGGCGAGGAACGACGCGGCCAACCTTGCCGCAAGGCGGGCGGAGTTGGCGAGGATTCAGGCCTCTAGTTCTGAGTTCTTCGATTCGATCGGAACGGCCGGCATTCCAATAAAGAATGGCCCAAAGGGCATGATGCTCACTTTTTTAGATGAAGAGATCAAGCGGCTTGAAGTTTTGCTGAACAAGTCTTCGTCGGACTATCAGAAGAGCCTCAAGGAGAGGTCCGACGCCAACAGGATGGCGCTGACGGGGATGGTCAAGGACACTCGCTCGGCGTATGAAGAGGCTTCGGCGAACGTGCGGGCGGCCAACGAGAAGTTTGCTGAATCCGTCGCCAGCGTGGCGACGATCCAGCAGAACACGCAGTACGCCAGAGAACTCTTTGACAAATACCGCGCTCTGTTTTCCGGCAAGGTTGTTAGCCAGGGACTGGCAGTAACCGCCGAGCAGGTGCAGGCATCATTCAAGTCCGCGTTTGATGGGGCCGTCAAGATGATGCAGGCGGCGGCTGGGCCGGTCGAACGCATCTACGACGCTGTCAAGGGCAAGGTTGTCGAGGTGGCGAGGATTGTCGACACCGTCCAGCAGGCGTCGGTTGTTGGCGGGGTGCTGCGCGGGTTTGAGATACGCTCCCTTGAAGCATCCGGGCAGGGCGGGCGGGCCGCGCTGATGCGGCAGAGCATGGAGCAGGACGCCGAGCAGGTGCAGGTGCAGGCCGCTCTCGGTGGTGCCTATGCACGGGTGCGCGATGCGCTCTTGGCCGTCCAGGCCGCCGAGCGGAACCGCCTGCTGGTGGACACCACGCTGAGCCAGACGATCGCCGATCTGACCCGCCAAGAAAACGCCTACGCCCGTGGCGGATATCGCCAACAAAGAAGGGTTGCGGTCGCTGCTGGCGGCGACGGAGTCGGCAAAGTCGTCGGTGCAGGGCCTCATCGACGCCAACCCCGCCCTGCGCGAGCAACTGCTGCCGACGCTCACCGACCTGGCCGCCAAGATCGCCGATATCCAGGCCAAGACATCCGGTGCGCCGACGACGAGTTTCTTTGACGGGCTGCAACGCGGGTGGAAGGACGTCACTGACAAGGTGCGCGACTATGCCGCGCTGGCCAATGACCTCGTGAGCACCACCGTCAACGGGATCGCCGGGGGGATCGCCTCGGCATTCACCGACGCCGTCGAAGGGGTCAAAAGTTTCGGTTCCGCCGTGGCCGACATGGGGCGGAATGTGCTGCGCGTGGTCTCGCAGATGATTATCCAGTTCCTGGTGATGAAGGCGATCGTCGGGATCGGCGGGGCGATCGCTGGGGGTGCGGGTGGTGGTGATGCAACGTGGGCCGGTCCAAACTCCATACCTGGTACGTTTGCAAACAAAGGGGGGATTATCAGGCGGAAGAGTTTTGCCACCGGGGGTATGGTCGGCCTTGCCTCGCTCGGGATGGTCGCGGGTCCGAATGTCAACATCGATCGTGTGCCGGCGGTGCTGACGGCCGGGGAGTTTGTCAGTAACCGCGCCAGCACGCGCATGAACCTCGCTGCCTTGCAGTATGCCAACAACGGGGGGGAGATCGGGCCGGTCGGTTCGGGTGGTGGGGGTGGGGGTGGGATCAATATCTACCAAACCATCAACATCAGTGGTGGGTCTGGGTCTTCTGCGCAGGCCGCTGGGAGGGCGGCGCGGGAGGGTGTGATGAGTGCGCTGGATGATGCGGGGGTAAGGGAGAAGATCAAGAGGGTGGTGGGGTAGGAGGGACCCGGCCCGGAGGTCCGGGGTACACAGGGAGGCGGGCGGGGACGCCCGCCCCACCAGTGGGGGTACCCGAGGGAGGCGGGCGGGGACGCCCGCCCCACCAGTGGGGGTACCAGAGGGAGGCGGGCGGGGACGCCCGCCCCACCAGGACGCCCGCCCCACCAGTGGAGAGGATCAAGGAACAGGATGACGTCTATCAACCCTTCCATCCCGAGTGCACGATTGGCGCCGTTGCGGCGTGGGGCCGTCTCGCCGACGCCGCCGGTGGTGCTGGCTGGGGTTGGGGGGCTGGTGCTGCTGGTGCCCACCGATGAGGCGTTGCCGGGATCGCAGCCGCCGGTGCCGCCGTCGATCGCCTCGGCCGCGTCGAGCGCGTGCCCGGCTCGCTTGGTGCGCGGGGCCGATGGATCGCCGCGGGCGCTCGCCCTGGCGACGACGACGCGGGCGCGGTGGAGCGTGGCGTGGAAGGCCTTGACGCAGGCGGAGGCGGCCGCCCTGATCGACTGGCTGGACCTGGAGGTCAACTTGACCGAGCGGTACTGGACGCTCTACCCCGATGGGCTTGATGGGGAGGCCGTAACCGTGCGGCTGCTGAACAAGGTGCAGGTGCGCCAGGTGGCACGCGCCGGGCTGGGTGTGTGGCAAACAGATGAAGTGGAAGTGGAGGAGGTGCTCTAATGGGTATCTGGACACCGAACACGCCGGGATCGCTCTCGGACATCCTCACCGGCGACGACGCCCAGGATGAGGCGATGCGGTCGTTTGAGCATGGGAGCACCGAGCCTGCCACCAAGGTGCCGGGGCTGCTGTGGAGTTGCACCAACAGCAGCGTGCTGACGGGGCTGGGGCTATCCACGCACGCGCTGCTGCGGTGGAACGGGTCGGCGTGGCAGAAGTTCCTGCCCGGATTCGGCGGGGTGCTGCCGTTCGTCGCCGGCGGGTTCATGGACCTGGGCGGGGCCGTGCCGTCGAACCTGGGCGCGCCGTCGAGCGCCAACCACGCCGCACGCAACGGGGACGTGCTCAAGAAGGACGGCTCGGTCGCGCTGACGGGCGAGGTTGCAGGACGTTACCCAAACCAGCGCGGCCGGCACGGTTGCGCTGACGGGGACGGGGGCGACGGACGTCACCCTCTCCTTCACGCCGAGGGTCGGCATCTTCACCGTCGTGCTCCTGAACTCGGGCAACACGCGCGTCGTGGCACCGCTGCTGATGCTCACGCCCAACGTCGAGTACGTCATCACACCCGTCGGTGGGCAGCCGGGCATCAAGATCACGCCATGCGACGGGAGCGCCGCGTCGCCGCTGAACTTCACCGGGTTCCGCGTCGTGCCGAACACCGGCGGTAACTTCGGTAGCAGCGGCAGTTCGCTTACGTACATGTTCTTCAAGTAGCACCGCGTCTGTGCCCGATTCGGGCAGGGAGTCATCTTGGCCAGGTCGGCGGGGAACAGTCTGGCGGTGCTGCGCAGCGTGCTGGCAAGCGACGCCAGTTTGCTGCTGTTCATCGCCATCGACCTCGGCGCTGGCCGACAAGTACGCCTCGTGCGTGACACGCGGCACTGGACCGCCGCGGGGTCGGTCTGGCAGCGGGCTGAGATACTCGCGGAGTTCCCCGCCGAGAGCGCCGACGGGGGCGTCGACAGCGTAACGCTCAAACTCGGCAACCTCG
>JAJTGZ010000017.1 GCA_021299385.1 Phycisphaeraceae bacterium
CGTTGGTTCGAATCCAATCCGGGGCATTGAGTTGGGGGGGTGGGGGGGATGGGGGGTTGGGGTTGGGGGTTGTGAGTTTGGAATGGAACGGGGGGCGGGAAATGAGGTTTGGGATTGGAACGCCCCAACGGGGCGTGGGGATGTAGCCACGGGTGGAGCGAGGCCGCCTTGGGCCTCGCGGAACCCGTGGAGATGAGTTGATTTTTTGATCCTGCCCCGGCGGGGCAGAGGGGATGTGTGTGAACACCCCGTTTTGCGTGAGCTCGTTGATTTCTGCGCCTCGGCAGGGGCGGCCCCGTCAGCCCTCGCAATTTCCACAGTCCCTGATAGCGTTGTCCCGCTAATTGGTGTTAGGCAGATCGGCCATCCTCGTCGTTAGCCCCGAGTAGGGATCGGATTTCTGCAATCATCTCGGTTTGCAATGGCTCAAATTCCGTCTGCAACTTCTTCCAGAGATTGCGGAAATTCGGATCGGCGAACGGACTCTGCTTGCTCTGCTCGGATCGATCCAACAGCAGCGTGGCTTCATCCAAGATGGCCCAAAGCTTGGAGCGGGTCGCCAACATTTTTTCTTCTAGCGATTTTGGAAATAGGAAACTAGAATCCGCGATGATATTGTGTACCTCCTGGCAAGCCGCGTGCGAATCCCTGCACGCCTTCCAAAGATCCACCGGGCCAAGTTGGAGGGGCTGCACTAGCAAATTGATGTGCCCCTTGGCGGTCTTGATTGCTCGCACCAGCGCGAGAGCGGACTTCCCGCGTTCCTGATGAAGAAAGTCAAGCCGGTTCGCCAGCACAGGAGCGTATTTTTGTACCCCTCCAGTTCTATCTGATGACCGCGTTTGTGGTCCTCCAGATTCTTCTGTTGGTAGTGCTCAAGCAGTAGACGCGCCAAATATCCCACGATCGAGAAAATAAAACCTATGCTGAGGAATTTTGATAGTTCGTTCATGCCGGAGTGTACCGCATCGGACTTCATAAACTAGTTTACGAGCGAATTGTCCGATGCCCCTTGTACCACCCGCCCAAAACAGTCCTCTGCCCCTCCGGGGCAGGATCGAGAAGGGAGACGGCTTCCACGGGTTGCGCTGCGCCCGCCTTCGGCGGGCTGCGCTTTACCCGTGGCTACATTCCTTCGCCCCGTTGGGGCGGGGGGCGGTGGGGCAGGTAACTCGGCTTGCGTTTGAATGTTGGATCAGAACGCCCCAACGGGGCGTCGGGGTGTAGCCACGGGTGGAGCGAGGCCGCCTTGGGCCTCGCGGAACCCGTGGAAGCGAGTTTATTTTTCGATCCTGCCCCGGCGGGGCAGCGGAGTCGCGCGCTGAATGAGGAAGGGCCCGGATGCGGGCATGGGAGATTTCAAGACGGAGTTGTTGAGGTGGTTGCCTCTGCCCCTCCGGGGCAGGATCGAGAAGGGAGACGGCTTCCACGGGTTGCGCTGCGCCCGCCTTCGGCGGGCTGCGCTTCACCCGTGGCTACATTCCTGCGCCCCGTTGGGGCGAAGAGCTGGGCACGATAAGCCCGATTTTCACGGGTTGCGCTGCGCCCGCCTTTGGCGGGCTGCGCTTTACCCGTGGCTACATTCCTGCGCCCCGTTGGGGCGAGGGGGCGGTGGGGCAACGGCCGTCTACTGCCCCGGCAGCCTCAGGTCGCCGATGAGTTCGGCGATGTTGGCGCGGGATTGTTTGTGGACCCATTTTTCCAGGCCTTTGGTGATGTGGTAGGGGCTGCGGGGGTCGGCGAGGAGGGTGGTGCCGAGTTGGATGGCTGTTGCGCCGGCGAGGATGAACTCGGCGGCGTCTTGCCAGGTCATGATGCCGCCGAGGGCGATGAGGGGGGTGGTTGGTTTGCCAGCGGCGCGGGCTGGGGTGTTGTGGAGGCGGTGTGCGTCGTAGACGTGCTTGAGGGCGATGGGGTGGATGGCCGGGCCGGAGAGGCCGCCGGTGATGTTGGCGAGTTTGGGAGTGCGTGTGTTCACGTCGATGGCCATGGCGGGGTAGGTGTTGCCGAGGGTGAGCGCGTCGGCGCCGGCGTTGATGGCGGCGCGGCAGATGTCTTGCAGGTGGGGCGCGGCGGGGGAGAGTTTGACGAAGAGTTTGCAGGTTTGGACGAGTGGGCGGACGGCCGAGAGGAGTTCGGTGATGAGCGTGGCGGAGTGGCCGAACTCGACGCCGGTGCGGACGTTGGGGCATGAGACGTTCAGTTCGAGGGCGTGGATGTTGGTGGTGGTGGGGCCTTGGTTGTCGCGGACGTAGGCGTCGATGTTGGCGGCGCACTGGGCGTAGTCGTCGGTGGTGAAGCCAGCGATGGAGACGAAGACGGGGCAGGGGACGGCAGCGCAGCGCGGGGCGTGGGAGTTGAGGAAGGCATCGAGGCCTGGGTTGGCTAGGCCGATGGCGTTGAGCATGCCGGCGTTGCCGGCGGGGAGGATGCGCCAGGTCTGGTTTCCTTCGCGGGGCTCGGGGGTGATGGACTTGGTGATGAGTGCGCCGACGCGGCCGAGGTCGATGACATCGCGCATCTCGTCGAGGATGCCGCAGGTTCCGGCGGCGAGTATGACGGGGGATCGGAGGTCGATGCCGGCGAGGTTGGTGTGCAGGGGGGGCATTGGCGGAGGGTACGGGGAGGGGGAGAGAAAATGCCAAATGGTCTTATGGTCAGATGGTCAGATGGGGCGGAGTGTTGGTGGGTTGCTATTGTGGGTTGATATGGAGGGTACGTTGTTGCCGTATAAGATTGCGACGTTGGTGGACTTGCGTGATGCGCGTGGTCGGGTGTTGTTGTTGCGTCGGTTGAAGTCGCCGAATATGGGGTTGTGCTCGCCGGTGGGCGGGAAGCTGGAGATGGGGACGGGTGAGAGCCCTGCGCAGTGTGCGCAGCGGGAGACGCACGAGGAGGTGGGGTTGCGGCTGCCGATCGAGCGGTTTGCGTTGTTGGGGGTGATCAGTGAGAGGGCGTATGAGGGGCGTGGGCACTGGTTGATTTTTTATTATCGCGTAACGGGTGCGGTGGAGGTGGCGGCGCACGACACGCCCGATGGCCGGCTGGAGTGGTTTGATTGGGAGGAGGTGGAGGGGCTGCCGTTGCCGGAGACGGATCGGCGGATCATCTGGCCGTTGGTCAAGAAGCATGACCGTGGTGATGGTGGGCTGGGGTTTTTCTCGGTGCATATCGATTGTTCGGGTGGGGGGATGGAGTGGCAGGTGGAGCAGGGGGGGGAGTAGAGGGAATAGGGAATGGGCAATGGGCAATCGGCGCGTTGGGGGATGGTCTTTCCATGCCGGTATGATCGTTTATGGCAACGGTTGTTGGCGTGGTGATGGGTTCGCACAGCGACTGGGAGACGATGCGTCATGCGTCGTTGGTGCTGGAGCGTTTGGGGGTGGGGCATGAGTGCCAGGTGGTGTCGGCGCACCGGACGCCGGATTTGCTGTTTCAGTATGCCGAGGGTGCGGCGGGGCGTGGGTTGCGTGTGATTATCGCGGGGGCGGGTGGGGCGGCGCACCTGCCGGGGATGTTGGCGAGCAAGACGAGCGTGCCGGTGTTGGGTGTGCCTGTGGAGAGTGCGGCGTTGCACGGCATGGACAGCCTGCTGTCGATGGTGCAGATGCCCGGGGGCGTGCCGGTGGCGACGTTTGCGATCGGCAAGGCGGGGGCGATCAACGCGGCGTTGTTTGCCGGGGCGGTTGTGGGGCAGGTTGATGCGCAGGTGCGCGGGGCGGTGGAGCGGTTTCGGCAGGAGCAGACGGCGGAGGTTTTGGGGAGGCTTGATCCGCGGGGGTGAGGGGTTCTGGGGTTTGGACAGGTATCTGATCTGTTCTTAAAGACAGTTTACCACAGAGACACGGAGGCACAGAGAAGAGAGATACTGGGGTTGTGTAGAAAGACAAAACCCAGGCATCTGGCTTTCTTGGTGCCTCTGTGACTCTGTGATGGAATCTGATTTCTTTGCAGGCTGGAAGCTTGCACCAATGGGAGCGAACCCCACCCCTGCCCCTCCCCTCGGGGGAGGGGTTAGCTACGGCGATTATTGGGTTTTGGATTGTGCGAGGGCGTTGTCGTCGATGTTGAGGAACTCGCGCATGTGTTGGTCGTAGGTTTCTTGGTCTTTGTCGCGGGAGAGGTCCAGGCGGAGCTCGTTGATGACTTTGGTGCCCTGGCCGATCCAGGTGTTCCAGGTCTCGGCGGTGATGTGCTGTGCGATCCATTGGCCGAGGTGGCCGCGGAAGGGGGGTTTGGGTAGGGGGGTGCCGAGTTTGCCGCTTTGGTGGCAGCGGATCATGCCGGGGGGGATGGGGCCGGTGCTGTCGAGATTGTTTGTTTTTGCTGTGGCAGTGGTGGGGTTATGTGGTTCGTTGGGGACTGGGCTGCCGAGGTCTTTGAGGAGTTTGGCGATGGCGGTTTTGGGCATGAGGTCGCCCTTGCCGGCGGCGATGGTGTGGCCCTGGGTCAGGACGGTGATGGCGCGTGGGGCGTCGCCGGCTTGGGCGAGCATTTCGCCGGCGAGTTGGTAGGCCTTGCTCATGTCGGGGACGAGCTCGATGCAGCGGAGGTAGCTCTTGGCGGCGTCGGCGAAGCGTTCGGCCTGTGCGTAGGCCTTGCCGAGGGAGAAGTAGGCCATCTCGTTGGTCGGGTCGGCTTGGGTCATGTTCTCGAACTGTGCGATGCGGGCGGCGTTGTCCATGGGGGATTGTTGCCCGGTGGTGGGGTTGGCGTGGGGGTTGCGGCGTGCGGGGATGAGCAAATGGTGCAATGATCCGGCTCATGCCGGCCTTGGGGCCAAGCCGATATCGGCGTTGTGAGCACACTTGAAGGGAAGAGCGACGTGTCCAAGCCCGGGGGCATTTTGAGCGCGTTGGCCGACGCCGAGGGTGGGGTGGGGGGTGAGGCGCGGGCGTGGGACCTGCGTGGCAAGAGCGTCTATATGTTGGGGATTGGTGGGTCGGGGATGTCGGGGATGGCGCGGATGCTGGTGGCTCGTGGCGCGAGTGTGCGCGGGAGCGAGGCGACGGCTTCGGCGTTGACGGCGGGGCTGGCGCGGGATGGGATTGGGGTGGACCATGACCAGAGCCGGGCCTGGCTGCCGGATGGGTGTGATCTGGTGGTGGCGTCTGCGGCGATCAAGCCTGACCATCCTCAGATGCTGGAGGCGGATCGGCGTGGGGTGCCGCATGTAACGTATGCGGAGGCGTTGGGGCGGTGCATGCTTGGGCGCACGGCGGTGTGCATCGCGGGCACGCACGGCAAGAGCACGACGACGGCGATGCTCAGCTGCGTGCTGTGCGACGCGGGGCTGGACCCGACGGCGATCCTTGGGGCGACGTGTGCGCAGTTGTCGGGCAGTGGGGGGAACGCGGCGCAGGGGTTCAGGCTTGGTGGGGGGACGATCCCCGCGGGTGCGCGGGCTGGCAAGCCGGGGTTGATCTTGGCGGAGAGCTGCGAGTTTAACCGGAGTTTTCACAACTATCACCCGACGATCGGGGCGATTACGAGCGTTGAGGCGGACCACCTGGATATCTATGGGTCGCTGGACGCGGTGGTGCAGTCGTTCCGTGAGTTTGCGGGGTTGATTGCGCCGGCGGAGCGCGGGGGATTGCTGCTGATTGCGCACAGCGGCGCGCACCGGCGCGAGGTGACGGCCGGGCTTTCGTGCGCGGTGCAGACGATCGGGTTCCACCCGGATGCGGACTGGTACGCGACGTATGACGCGGGGACGCGGGCAGTGAAGTTGATCGGGCCGGACAAGCGTGTGGCGTGCGAGTGGACGATGCTGATGCCCGGCGCGCACAACGCGATGAACGCGGCGACGGCTGCGGCGCTGGCGATCAACCTGGGGGTGCCGGGCGGGGGGATCGCGCGGTCGCTGTCAGCCTTCAGGGGTCTGGACCGGCGGTCGCAGTTGCTGGGGACGTGGCGAGCGGCGGGTTGGCCTGCGGGGGCGGGGGTTCGCGTCTATGACGACTATGGGCACCACCCGACGGAGGTCGAGGCGACGCTGCGGGCGATGCGGCAGTTTGATAGGCCGGAGTCGCGCGTGGGGGCTGGTGGGCGTGGGAGGTTGGTGTGCGTCTTCCAGCCGCACCAGCATTCGAGGACCCGGCACTTGATGGAGGAGTTTGCGGCGAGCTTTGGGGAGGCGGACGTGGTGATTGTGCCGCATATTTACTTTGTGCGCGACACGCAAGAGGAGAAGCAGAAGGTGACGGCCGGGGATTTGGTGGATCGGCTGAGGCATTCGGGTGTGCAGGCGATGCACCTGTATCCGTTTGAGGCGATTGTGGAGCACTTGCAGGCGATGCTGCGGCCGGAGGACTTGCTGGTGGTGATGGGTGCGGGGCCGGTCAATGAGGTAGCGTATGCGTTGCTTGGGAAGAGGGCCGAGGGGTGAGGGCCGAGGGCCGAGGGGCGATGCAGGAGCGACGAGTGATGAGGAGAGGCAATCGGGAATAGGCAATGGGCAATCGGCGCGGGTTTGGGTAGGTACGGTGTTGGTGGTGTTGGGCGTTAGACGAGATCAACCCCACCCCTGCCCCTCCCCTCGGGGGAGGGGTTCTGAGCGCTGTCTGGCATCTCGTCGCTCATCACTCGTCGCTCGTCACGCATCACTCATCACTCATCACTCATCACTCATCACTACCAATGACGATCCCTGACATCACCATCTTGCACGACCAGCCGATCCGTACGTGGTTTAACTGTGGGGGTGTGGCGCATCGCTTGGCTCGGCCTGTCAATGTGCAGGAGGTGGTGCGGTGTGTGGAGGTGGATGCGCAGTTGCGTGTGCTGGGGGACGGTGCGAACTTATTGGTGGCTGATGGGGGTGTGCGGGAGTTGGTGGTGGTGCTAGAGGGGGGTGAGTTTGGGCGTGTGGAGATTGATCGTGAGCGTGGGGTGGTCTCGGCGGGGGCGGGGGTGAAGTTGCCGGGGTTGATCCATGAGGCGATCAAGGCCGGGCTTTGTGGGTTGGAGAACCTGGGTGGGATTCCGGCGTCGATCGGTGGGGCGGTGGTGATGAACGCGGGTGGGGCGTTTGGTCAGATCGGGGATTACGTGCTGGCGGTGCAGGGCGTAACTCGGCGTGGGGAGTGCGTTGTGGTGCCGAGGGAGGAGATTCGGTTTGACTATCGGCACGCGGACTTTGGCGGGCACGCGGGGTTGATCGTTACGCGTGTGGACCTTGGGCTTGTCAAGGGGGACTCGGCGGCGGCGCGGGCGAAGTTGCTGGAGGTGATGGCGTATAAGAAGCGCACGCAGCCGATGGCGGCGTACTCGGCTGGGTGTACGTTCAAGAACCCGGTGTTGGGTGCGGACGTGGCGGGGGTGGGTGTGGCGGGGTCGCGGGTGAGCGCGGGGATGTTGATTGACAAGGCTGGGTGCAAGGGTGTGCGCGTCGGCGGCGCGGAGGTGAGCGTGCAGCACGGGAATTTCTTTGTAACGCACCCTGGGTGCACGGCGGGGGATATTCTGGGGTTGATGGGGTTGGTGGCCCGTCGCGTGCGTGAGGAGTTTGGGGTGGTGTTGTCGGCGGAGGTTGCGGTGTGGGGGGTTTATGATTGAGGCGTGTGGGTGGTGCTTTGGGAAGGGTGGATGATGCCGAGGGTGCTTGTTCTTGGAGGCGGGCCGGACGCCGAGCGTGAGGTTTCGATCAAGTCGGCGACGGCGATTGCTGAGGGTCTGCGAGCGTCGGGGCGGCACGAGGTTCGGCTGGAGATCATCGAGCGATTGACGGGTGCGGAGCTGAAGGCGTTGCCTGGGGACGTGATTTTCCCGTATTTGCACGGGCCGTGGGGTGAGGGTGGGCCGCTGCAGGATGTGCTCGAGGCGGATGGGAGGGCGTTTGTGGGCAGTGGGGCGGTGGCGTCGCGTTTGGCGATGGACAAGGTTGCGAGCAAGCAGATCGCGGGGATGATGAGCGTGCCGACGCCGCCGATGTTTGTGCTCTCTAGCACCCAGGACCGCTGCCCGTTTGGATTCCCGGTGGTGGTCAAGCCGATCCATGATGGGAGCACGGTGGGGCTGCACATCTGCGGCGATGCGCAGGGGTGGGAGCGGGCGATGGGTGTGATCGCCGGGGAGCGGGCCAAGGGGTTGGTGCGTAGTTATATGGTTGAGCCGAAGATCGGTGGGCAGGGTTGGGCGCGGGAGTTGACGGTGGGGCTTCTGGACAACCAGCCGTTGCCGATTATTGAGATTGTGCCCAAGGACGGGTTGTATGACTACGAGGCGAAGTATGTGCGTAATGACACGCGGTATGTGCTTGACCCTGTGCTGCCTGCGGGCGTTGGGGAGCGGGTGCAGGGGTGGTCGGTGAAGATAGCCGCGGCGATGCGTTGCCGGCATGTGGCGCGGGTGGACTTCATGCTCGAGCAGCCGGGCGCGGGGGCGGGTGGGGGTGGTCAGGTGTATTTTTTGGAGATCAACACGACGCCTGGGTTTACGGATCATTCGCTGGTGCCGAAGGCTGCTAAGAGTCTTGGGCTGAGCATGTCGGCGGTGTGCGACCGGCTGGTGGAGCTGGCGATTCGTGATGGTGGCGGGGTGCGGTGACGGGGCGTAGGGAATCGCGCGAGCGGGTTTAATAGCGGCGTTTGCCGCCGGGCCGGCCACCGGGCCGGCCACCATTGGAACCTCCGCCTGGTCCACCGCTGGGTCTGCCGCCGCGTGTGCGGTTGCCGCCGCGGTATCCATCGTTGTTGGGAGTGCGTGGGGCGTTGAAGTCGCGTTGGGGCGTGCGGGGGCGAGCGTGCTCGGAGGGTGGCAGGCCCATGCTTTGTCGGGTTTGGCGTTCGGTGTGGGTTGGAGTTGCGGGGTTGGTGGTGTTCGGGCGTGCGCCGTGGCCTTGTCGTGGTCCGTCGCGTGAGGGCGAGCCGTAGGAGCCGCCGGCGTAGCGGTTGTTGGGGCGGTCGTGGGAGTGGCCGGGTGAGTGGCCAGATGAGTGATGGGGGGCTTTGCCTTGATAGCCGGCGTATTGCTGGCGGTCCTCGGCTTCGCGTTCGGTGGGTTCGAGTTTGGGGAGGTTGTCGGGCAGTGGGGTCGGGGTGAGGCGTTTGCCGGTGAGGCGTTCGATGCTGCGGAGGAGGTCGCGTTCGTCGGCATCACAGAAGGCGATGGCGATGCCGGTGTTTCCGGCTCGGCCTGTGCGGCCGATGCGGTGGATGTAGGCCTCGGCCTCCATGGGCAGGTCGAAGTTGAAGACGTGTGTAACGGCGTCGATATCCAGGCCTCGTGCGGCGACGTCGGTGGCGACGAGGACGCGGAAGCGTCCTGTGGCGAAGGCGTCGAGCGCGCGGGCGCGTTGGTTCTGGGCCTTGTTGCCATGGATTGCGACTGCGGGGACGCCGTTGCGGACGAGTTTTTCGGTAACGCGGTCGGCGCCGTGCTTGGTTTTGGTGAAGACGACGCAGCGTTTGGCGGCGGGGTCGGCCAGCAGGTGCATGAGCAGGGCGGGCTTGCTCTTTTTGGGCAGGAAGTAAAGGCGTTGTTCGATCTTGGGGGCAGCGGAGGCGACGGGTGTTACAGCGACCTTGACGGGCTGCTTGAGCAGGGCGTCGGCCAGGTGCTGGATCTCGCGTGGCATTGTGGCGCTAAAGAGCATGGTCTGGCGTGTGGGGGCGAGTGCGGCGCTGATGCGTTTGATGGGGACGATGAAGCCCATGTCGAGCATGCGGTCAGCCTCGTCGAGGACGAAGATTTGCACGTTGGTGAGGTTGATGTGGCCCTGCTGTTTGAGGTCTTCGAGCCGGCCTGGGGTGGCGACGAGGATGTCGACGCCTGCGCGCAAGGCGCGGACTTGTTGGGCTTGGCCTACGCCGCCGAAGACGACGGTGTGGCGGAGGGTTGTGTGCCTGCCGTAGGTTGCGAAGCTGTCGCCGATCTGGCTGGCGAGTTCGCGTGTGGGGCTGAGGACGAGGACGCGCGGGAGGTGCCGGCCATTGACGAGGGCGTCGCTGGGGGTGGTGAGCAGTCGTGAGAGGATCGGGAGGGCGAAGGCGGCGGTTTTGCCGGTGCCTGTTTGCGCGCAGCCGAGGACGTCGCGGCCGGCGAGTGCGGGGCCGATGGCCTTGGCCTGGATCGGCGTGGGGGTGTGATAGCCCTGGTCGGTCAGTGCGGCGAGGACGGGCTTGGCCAGGTGGAGGGAGGCGAAGGTAATGCCAGCGGCGGGTGTGGCTGGGTGTGCTGCGGTTGTGTGGCCGTTGGCGTGGGTGGTTGTTGGGGGCGTGTGCTGTTGGGGTGTAGGAGGGGTGTGGTGTGCGTGTGAGGTGGACGAGAGTGGTTCGGAGGACATCTAAACAATACCATTTCCGCCCGCGGTCTTGCGACGGCCACCGGTCGGCGAATGTGCCGATGGGGGGAGCGCAAGCCCGAGGGCTTGATTGAGTTCGGGCGAGGCGTGTGCGCCAAACGTTGGGGCTCACGTGCTGCCGTACTGGGTTCCTGCGTATGTATGAACGCAGGTGGTCGGCGCGTCCGCGTGTTGCGGCCGCTGCCAGCAGTTTCCCAGAACGATAGTCCAAGGGCCTCTGGCGATGGTGGAGTATAGGCGTGGTGAGGTGGGGGTGTCGAGTGTTGCGGTTTAGGCGACGCGTTTTTCGTCAGGCCGGATGCTTGCGCGGAGGCACATGTTGATGAGTTGGCGGAGGGGCCTGATGGACTCATTGATGCTGCCAGTGGCGTCGAGGGCCAGGATGGCGAGCTCGGCGCTGTCGCCGATGGGCTTGAAGCCGAGGGAGGGTGCGCTGCCTCGGATTTGGATGCAGAGCCTGCGTAGGTCGGCGGTGTTCTCTGTGGAGATGGCCTTGGAGATCTGGACGGAGAGGAGGCGTAGGTCGTTGATGAACTCGGCGAGGTGCGCGCGTGCGGGGTTGTCTTTTTTGAGGGAGGAGTAGAGGACGGCCGAGCCCCCGTTGTCGGATGCGTCCATGAGGAGGAACTCGGCGATGGCCTGGAGGATTTTCTCGCTGGTCAGGGGCTTGCTGACGACGGCGCTGGCACGGGCATTGGTTGCGGCCCTGGTGGTGCCGACGTGTGTGTCTGCGGCGATGAGGATGATGGGTACCCGAGTGCCGGTGTTGCGGATTTTATCGACGAGTTCGGTGCCGGGCATGTCGGGCAGGTCGTTGTCGATGAGCAGGGCTTCGAATCCCTCGGCGCAGCGTGCGAGGGCCTCGTGGGCGTTGTCGATGGAGGTAACGTTCAGGGAGGTTTCGCCGAGGAAGTGGCGGACGAGGCGGCGGTCCAGGGCCGAGTCGCAGACGTACATGACGGTGCCGCTGAGGTGCAGGGGGTGGACGTACTCGAGTGTGAAGCGCCCCTCGAGGGGGTTGACCTCGACGAAGTCGCGGACGTTGACGGGTGCTTTGAACTTGATGCCGATATCGTGGACGCGTCCCCTGACGTGCCGGCAGCGCATGACCGAGCCTTCGATGTTTTTTTCTTCACCGCTGGGGCTGGTAAGGTAGATGGTGCACAGGGTGCCGGCATGGACGTACGACGAGTGGAGGATGCCCAGGCCGTCTGGGGAGAGGTTTCGCACGGCGTAGTGCAGGTTGGTGGTAACGCCGCCGGGCTGGCGCATATCGATGCGGACGCAGTTGCGGAGGAACTTCCAGCGGACGGTGCGTCGTTTGATATCCCCGGAGCTTTCTGAATCGAGTTCGTTGCTGAGGGAGGCGAGCTCGGCCTCTTGCATGCGCAGGGTATTGCCGGGTTTTACTGGCTGCTGGAAGGAATGGTATGGGGACGTCATCAGGCGTTCTCACAGCAGCGGCGAGGCCACACGCGCATGGGGTGTATCGGCTGGGCGGGGTGGCGACCGAACCTGATCTTGGGCACAAAGTAACCAGAGTGTGCGCTACCTCCCTGCCGGGGCGGTGTGCTGGGCGGGAGGGGTCGATATCGGACCTTGGCGGCAGGTTGGTTGGTGCGGCCGGGGAAGATGACCTCGGCCGAGGCTGCTCAGAGGCCACGTTGTGCGTGCTGGGAGAGGGTGTCGGCGCGGAGAGCCGGGAGGTTGATGGGGTGGTTTTTTTGGTTTGGGTTGGATGGGGTGTGTTTGGGGCTGTTCAACGGGTTGGGCCGGGTCTACCATTGGCCCCTTATGGCCGAGCAG
Organism: Phycisphaeraceae bacterium; assembly: GCA_021299385.1. Lineage (GTDB taxonomy): Bacteria > Planctomycetota > Phycisphaerae > Phycisphaerales > UBA1924 > JAJTGZ01. The sequence goes on from JAJTGZ010000017.1 coordinate 12,110, forward strand.
ACGCCCAATATCTCGCGGGAGAACCCCTCTGCGACCGCGCAGGCGCAGCCTGTGGCGTGTGCCCACCCCCCGGTCGTTCGGTTGGGAGTGGCTTTGGTGGCCTCGTGCCTGGGTGCGGTCGGGGTGGTGCTGCTGACGAGGGTGGCCGGGGTGGCGGATGTGCCGTCGAGTTTGCTGGGGGCGGGGTGCGTGCTGGCCTCTGGGATCGTGGCGTTGGTGGTGTTGTGGAGTGTGGCCAAGAGCCCGGAGGTGAACGTGGGTGTGGCGAGCCTGGCGTTTTCGGGCGTTCGGCTGTTTGGGTCGCTGGCCCTTGGCCTGGTGGTGCTGGTGGGGTTGAGCCCGGAGCGGAGCGCGTTTGTGTATACGTTTTTGTTTGCCGCGATTGGTGCGTTGGTGCTGGAGACTATTGTGCTGCGGCGGTGGGCGGCGTTGTAGGGGTTGTTTGGGCTGATTTGCCGGGAGTCTGGTGCATATGAACGAACTGATTTTCACCCTGGCGGCCGGCGACCCGGTCTCGCACGTTGCGAACCACAAGTTTGCGGTGATGGACGTGCTTGGGATCAAGGACGTGTGGGTCTGGTCGGGGCACATCGGGAACCTGCTGCTGACGGGCTTGATTTTGTGCTTGTTGGGGCCGTGGGTGGCCCGGCAGATCGCGACGGGGCCGGCGAGCCAGGGGAACGACCGGTACGTAACCAAGAACAAGTTTGCGCACATGCTCGAGGTGCTCTGCAGCTACCTGCGCGACGAGGTGGCTCGGCCGTTGCTGGGGTCGCGGACGGACCGGTTTTTGCCCTTCTTGTGGACGCTGTTTTTCTTCATCTGGGTCAACAACCTGCTGGGGATGATCCCGCTCTTGGACATCCAGCACATCGCCAGTGCGCAGATGCGAGAGAACGGGCTGGCGATGTTTGGTGGCACGGCGACGCAGTCGCTGTTTGTAACTGCGGTGCTGGCGTTGATTAGTTTTTTGATGATCAACATCGCGGGGATTCGATCGCTGGGGATCGGGGGTTACCTTGGGCACCTGACGGGGGGCGCGCCGTGGTATATCTGGCCGATCATTGTGCCTGTGGAACTGGTGGGGACGGTGGTCAAGCCGTTCGCGTTGGCGATCCGATTGTTTGCGAACATGACGGCGGGGCACATTTTGCTGGCGACGCTGCTGGGGTTTTTGGCGACGGGTGCGGCGACGATTGGCGCGGGTGGGTCTGGGTTCTTGTTGGGGCCGGTGATTATTTTGGCTTCTGGTGTGGGTGCGGTAGCGATCTTCTTCCTGGAGGTCTTTGTAGCGACCTTGCAGGCGTTTGTGTTTATGTTCCTGACAACGGTGTTTATTTCCCAGCTTGCCCACCATGACCACGAGCATGGTGAGCACCACGGCCACGAGCACGCGCACGCGTGAAAACAGGCCAGTTATCCCCCGCATCGCTTTGGCGATGCGTGGGAGCATCCCTCGTGGGTGTCGTTTTATTGAAAGGTGATGAGTATGAACAAGGTTGTGTACGCAGTGTTGGCCCTGGCCGCGACGGCCGCCCCGGCGATGGCGGCCGAGGGAGCGACGATGGGCAAGGGGCTTGCGGTGATTGGTGGGGGCCTGGCCGTTATTGGCGGGGCGGTGGGCATCGGGCTGATCGGCAAGGGTGCCGTTGAGTCGATTGCGCGTCAGCCGGAGGCTGCCGGGAAGATTGGTCCCAACATGATCCTGACGGCGGCGTTTGTTGAGGGTGCGACGCTGTTTGCCGTGCTCGCGGCGTTCTTGGCCTAATAGGCCTGGAAGTTGAGAGAATTTACGAAGACCCCCTGCGTTGCGGGATCGTGCCGCAGGGGTTTGATAGAGTGTTCTTTCTGGATGGGTGTTTTTTACCGCGGAGTTCACATGTCGCGCATGAAAGCCATGATTGCGGGGTTGGTTGCCGGGGTTGTCGTTGTTGCGGGGGTGCCGTCGGCGGCGTTGGCGGGGGAGTCTGGTCCGATCCCTGCGCTCAACGAGGGGATTGGCACGGCGGTGGCGGCGGTGGTGGTGTTTTTTGTCTGCGCGGTCGTGCTGGGGGTGTTTGTTTGGCCGAAGATTTCTCAGGCGCTCGTCGAGCGTGAGGAGAAGATCAAGAGCGAGATCGAGGCGGCCGAGCAGGCGCGAGCGCAGGCGAGCGTGGCGCTGGAGCAGTACCAGCGGAGTTTGGCCGAGGCGCGTGCGGAGGCACAGAAGATGATCGACGCGGCCAAGGCGCAGATGGGCGTGCAGCTGACGGAGATGAAGCTCAGGGGCGAAGCCGAGGCGGCGGCGCTGAAGGCCAAGACGATGGCGGAGATCGAGGCGGCCAAGAAGCAGGCGATCTCTGACATCTATGGCTACTCATCGACGCTGGCAACGCAGGTGGCGGGGAAGATTCTCCGGCGTGAGGTTGGCGTTGCAGACAACGTGCGGCTGATGGACGAGGCGTTGGCCGGGCTGGGGCAGCGGTGAGGTGTTGTTGATGCAGTTGGTGTGGTGTGAGGTTGTTGTGGACGTGCGGGATCGAAGTGAACGATGAACCAGAGGCCCCCGCAAGCGTGGGGTGCCGGGTGCAGGTGAGGCCAAGCATGCCATTGATTGATTCCAAGCCCGATGCCGTTGCCTTGATTTATGCCCGTGCGTTGTTTGATGTGGTGCGTACGGGTGCCGGGGCGGGTGGTGTGCAGCGGGCGGCCGAGGGTGCGCTTGCGGAACTGCAGCAGGTGCTAGAGGAGGCTCGGCAGGACGAGCGGTTTGGGGAGTTTTTGTCTTCGCGGATCGTTGACAGCGACCGGCGGAGCGTGTCGATCGAGGCGATCTTCGGGGGGCGGTTCTCGCCGATGGTTGTGAACTTTCTGAAGGTGCTTAACGACAAGGGCCGGCTGTACATGCTCCCCGGTGTGGTGCAGGCGTTTGACTCGGTGGCGCAGCAGAGTTTCGGGCGAGTGGAGGTGGAAGTAACGACGGCCACGCCGATGGATGAGCAGGAGCGCGGTGCGCTGTCGGCGAGCCTTGCCAAGAAGCTCGGCAAGACGCCGGTGCTGCACTGCAAGGTGAACCCGGCGTTGATTGGTGGGATTCAGATTCAGATCGGCGACGAGTTGATTGACACGAGCATTGCCACACGGCTGGGGCAGATCCGCGAGCAGATGGGCACGCGGGGGTCGGCGGTGGTGCGTGCGGGGGCCGAGAGGCTCATGTCGTTGTGATGATGGTGGGGTGGGTGGGGGAGGGGTTTGTGTGCCGTGCTGCTCGAACGGTGCGTGGGGGGTGTGGGTTTTGGGGGTAGAGCGTATTATGCACTTGAGCCAGAGTGCCCGATGATCGGGCATGGCAAGGAAGCCGTATCTCGGCGGTGTTACGGATGACGAGTGGGTGTTTGTGGCCCCGTACCTGGCCCTGATGGGTGAGGACGCGCCTCAGCGGGGGCACGACGTGCGCGAGGTGTTCAACGCCCTGCGATGGATGGTGCGGGCCGGGGCGCCCTGGCGGATGATGCTGAATTACTTGCCGCCGTGGCGCAGGGTGCATCAGCAGGCGGGGCGTTGGATCGCGGCGGGGGTGTTCGAGTTGATGGTGCATGATCTGCGGGAGTTGCCGCGCGTCGCGTGGCCCGGCGTGGAGCGGTTTGCCGTTGTTTGTTGTGGGTGGCGTAGAGCGGCGAGTTCTGGGTCCAACTGGCTGCGGAGTGTTAGCCCTTGGTGCTGTGCAGGGCGATGCAGTTGCCCTCACTGTCCTTGAACTCTGCTACAAACCCAAGCTCCCCGATGGCGGTCTTGGGATACAGCACAGCCCCGCCTGCCGCGATTGCTCGTGCGAGTGTCGTGTCAATGTTGTCGACCGTGAAGTACAACCGGCAGCCCTGCTTTCCTGGCACGTAGCTGTCTCCCATGGCGAGGGCACCGCCGGCACCTGTGCTGGCGGGATCGGTCGGGAAGAAGGCCATCAGATTGCCGTCAATCTCGCCGCGTTCAAGGGTGAAACGGAAGACGGATTCGTAGAACACCACGGCCCGGTCCATGTCGTGGACCGGGATCTCGAAGTATTTGACGAGGGCATTCATGGGGTGCGTCCGGGCGGGATGTCGCCGCGGCGGGTCTGTGGGCGTTGTGCATGTGAGTGGTTCATGCGAACATGATAAGGCTCGAGGCTGGCCGTGTTAGGCTGGGGCACGGCTCGGTTGATGGCGGCTCGGTCGAGCCACGCCGGCGCGGGATACGGTTGGCGCATGCCACGCCGGATCACCACGATCCTCGGTCATATCAGCGAAGAGAGCTACTGCGGGGAGTTGCACCGCGCCTATGCCGGGGCGGCCGTTGCGGCCGGGCACGAGGTCCGGCAGATCATGCTGCCGCGGCTGGGCTTCGACCCGATCCTGCGTGAGGCCTATCGCCGGCAGATGCCCCTGGAGCCGGACCTGGTTCTTGCCCAGGAGGCGATCGTGTGGGCAGAGCACCTGGTGTTTGTGTATCCGACCTGGTGGGGGCAGCAGCCGGCGCTGCTTCGTGGGTTCGTGGATCGGACGTTTTTGCCTGGGTGGGCGTTCAAGTACCGCGAGAACTCGCCGTGGTGGGACAGGCTGCTGGCCGGTCGTTCGGCGCGGCTGATCGTGACGATGGGTGCCCCGCCGTGGTACGACCTGCTGGTGTACCGCGGCAGCAGCCGGCGGGCGATGAAGAAGGCCGTGCTCGAGTTCTGCGGCGTCAAGCCCGTCGGCGTAACGGCCATCGGCCCGGTCCGACACTCGACGCCCGAGTGGCGGCAGCGATGGATCGGCCGCGTGGCCGAGCTGGGACGCGCGGGTGAGTGACACCAGAACCGCACGCCGGGATCGGCTGATGGTCAAGGGTCTCTCTGGGGTGGTGTGCTTGGAGGGGTGGCGGGTTTGGTGGGGTCCTTGTCCTTGTCTTTCTCTTTATCCTTATCTTCGTCGGGCTTGTTGTCGTCGTCTTTCTTATCGTCGGGTTTTTTGGTTGGGGGTGTGGGGGGCTTCTTTTTCTTGTTTGCGGGGTTGTTTTCGGCGGCGGGTTCGTAGCCGCGGAGGTGGCGGGTCATGTCGCGGCCGAACTCGGCCATGCGGTCGCGCTGGGCGGGTGTGGTGTTCCCTTGGCCGATGCGGTTGACGAGTTGTGCGAAGCCTGCGACGCCCTCGGCGTTGACGGGTGTGCCTGGGCCGGGCATCTGCTGCTCGTCGCTTCGGGCCTGTTTTTTCATGCGTTTGAGGCGTGCGTCGTCGTCGGCGTCTGCTGGGAAGCCGGTGAGGTCCTCGCCGAGTTTGGCAAAGTCGATGGCGGCCTGGTCGAGGTAGGCCTGGCGGTCGCTCGGATCGGTCTTGGCGTAGTCCTGTGCGAACTTGTCCCAGACGTCGACCATGAGGCGCTCGGCGTTCTTTTGCAGTTGGGCGCGGGCCTTGCCTGTGATCCCCTCGGCGAAGGCGGCCATGAGGGCCGAGTCCCCCGAGTCCATCCCGCGGAGGCGTTTGAGCATCTCCTGGAGCAGGCGGAGGCGCTCGTCGATGGGGAGTTTGTTGAAGTCGTCGGAGACGAGCGTGTAGTCGAGGACGTCCTCGAGATCGGCGGCGAAGATGTCGGGCGTCGAGCGCGGGCGCAGGGCGACGAAGGCCATCGCGCTGCCGACGCACAGGAGCACGACGAGCGTGCTGAGAAGCCCCCTGCGGAGGGCGGGGCGGGCGCGGAGTTGCTCGGCGGCTGTGCGGCCCAGGCGGGCGATCGTCGCGCCGGCCGACTCGCGGTAGCCGCCGGCGGCGGTGATGGAGCGGAGGCCCTTGACGCTCTGGGGTGGCTTGAAGTCCTTGGGTGTCAGGAGTGGGTCCATTGGGTGGTTCCTGGGGGTCGGGTTAATTAGGGCGGGGGCGGCACGGCTGGGCCTGCGCCGCTGAGGGAGTCTTGGATTTCTTGGATGCGGTTTTCTTCGGGGAAGTTCATCCAGTCGACGCGCCAGTCGCCGAAGTAGAGGGCGTTTTTGCCGGTCTGTGCGCCGCCGACGTCTTTGTGCCAGGCCTGCGCGTCGCCGAGGATGGGGAAGTCGTTGTTGGCCTCGAAGAACTTGGTGGTAGAGAACTGGACGGAGCGTTCGATCTCTTGGATGGAGGGTGCGCCGCCGCCTGTGGGGTTGAAGTTGCGGCCAACCTCGACGGCGCGGATGACGACGCCGCCCCAGTACTCGTAACTGCTGCCGGAGACAAGCCCGGCTTCGGGGTCCTTGTCGGAAGGGCAGAAGTAGGGGTCTTTGGGGAGGTATTTGCTGGCCGGGTCGTTGGGGTCGGCGCGGACAGGCGGGGCTGAGTCGAGGTAGGGCTGAAGAATCTCCCAGAGGGCTTTGCGTTGGTTGCCAGCGAGGGCGGGGCCGCCGAAGACGCGGGCATCGGGGATGAGGTCTTTATGCTCTCTGCGGTAGCCTTCCATGGCGATGCCGAAGGAGCGGAGGTTGACGAGACACTTGGTGCGCTGGGCGCTCTGGCGTGCCTTGGCGAGTGAGGGGAGGAGGATGCCGACGAGGAGGGAGATGATGGTGAGGACGACGAGGAGCTCGATGAGTGTGAAGCCGGGCTTGCTGGCCTTGGGTGAGGGTGGAGCAGTGGACGAGGTGGTGAGAGTGGTCTGCACGGTCGGGGTCCTCAAAAGAACAGCTCCCAAGGTTCTGGCTCGGGTAGGAATGTATATCGGCTGGGTGGGGTGGGGTTGCAGGCTGGGGGATGATTGGTCGAGTTCCCGAACGCGACCCGGACGCCGGGGTGCGGAGGTGTGCTATGTTGCCCATAGTTGCCCCCATAGTCGCCCCCATAGTCGTCCAAGAGGAAGGTGAAATGGTCCAGATCCAGATGCCAACTGAGGACGGGCAAGGGGAGCTGTTGTTGCTGCCCGAGCCGGTGCGTGTAACTCGGCTGGGGGGTGTGGTGCGGTTGCCTGAGCGGTTGACGATCTCGGGGGTGGATGCGGGGGTTGCCAGCCGAATGCTTGGGGAGGTGGTGGAGCCTGCGGCGGGTGGTGTTGGGGTGATTTCGGCGGTTGTGCAGACGCTGGCAGATGTGCCCGGGGCGGGTGTGGGGGAGCAGCGGTATGCGATGCGTGTGGCGGGGGCGGAGGTGCCTGGTGGTGCGGTGGTGCGGATTGCGGCGCCTTCGGTGTCTGGGGCGAGGCACGCTCTGAGCACGCTTCGGCAGTTGCGGCGGAGGTTTGGTGGGCGTTTGCCGGGGTTGTTTATTGAGGATGCACCGGCGTTTGCGGTGCGTGGGGTGATGCTGGACATCAGCCGGTGCAGGGTGCCGACGATGGGGAGGCTGTTTGAGATTGTTGAGCTGCTGGCGGGGTTGAAGGTCAACCACTTGCAGTTGTATACGGAGCACACGTTTGCGTATCGGGGGCATGAGCAGGTGTGGGCGGGTGCGTCGGCGATGACGCCTGGGGAGATTGAGAGGCTCGACGAGCACTGCCGGGCTTTTGGGGTGGAGCTGGCGGCGAACCAGAACTTGTTCGGGCATATGCACAGGTGGCTGAAGCACCGGGCGTATGGGCACCTAGCCGAGACGCACGGGGATTGGATGTTTGATGTGTGGCCGAGGTCCGGGCCGTTTAGTCTGTGCCCGACGGACCCTGCGAGTGAGGTTTTTGTAGCCGGGCTTCTGGACCAGATCGCGCCTGTTTTTCGATCGCCCCTTATCAACATCGGGTGCGATGAGACATACGACATTGCGTTTGGTCGGAGCAAGGAAGCGGTGCGGTCGCGGGGTCGGGCGCGGGTGTATCTGGAGTTTGTTGACAAGATCGCGGCGATGTGCCGGGCGCGGGGGAAGAGGCCGATGTTCTGGGCGGACATTGTTCTGCACGAGCCTGGGGTGGTGGCAGAGTTGCCCGAGGGGTTGCTGGGGTTGTGCTGGGGGTATGAGCCGGACTCGGCGTTTGCCGAGTGGCTCGGCGCGTTTGCACAGGCCGGTCGCCCGGCGTGGGTCTGCCCGGGAACGAGTTCGTGGCGGGCGTTCTTTGGGCGCAGCAGCGAGCGGACGGGGAACATCATCGCGGCGGTCGGTGCGGGGGTGGAGCGCGGTGCGGGGGGTGTGCTGACGTGCGACTGGGGGGATGAGGGGCATCGGCAACAGTGGCCGATGAGCGCGGTGGGGCTTGCGCACGGGTCCGCGGCGAGTTGGAACCCGGCGCACGCGGGGGAGCTGCCCTTGCGGGCCGTGAGCCTGCATGCGCTGGGCGATGCGACGCTGGCGTCGGCGGGGTTTATTGAGCGGGTGAGCGAGGTGGATAAGCCATTGCGTGAGATTGGTGCGGCCTTCAGCGTGCCGGGTGCGACGGGGCGTCTGCGCAATGCCAGTGCTTTGTTCTGCGATTTGCATCACGGGTTGGAGTCGGCGCTCGGGGTGGGGACGATCGGTCAGTGGCGTGCGGTGGCCGAGGCTTTGGCTGGGGAGCGGGTGCCGGGGGGTTTGGGGGGGTTGCTCGGCGAGCAGTTGGGGCATGCGCTGGAGGTTTCGCGTTTGTCGGCCGCGCGTGCGGTGGCCCGGCGGTATAAGGGTGGGGTGTCGGCCGAGGGTCGGGGTGTGCTCTGCGAGCGGCTGGCCGCGTGCACCGAGGAGTTTAAGAGGTTGTGGCTGATCGACTCGCGCCCAGGGGGGCTTGACGAGAGCGTGGGCAAGTATGAGGGCGTGCTGCGGGGGATGATGGAGGGCGTGCGATGAGCGGGCGTTTGGTGATCGGGTGCATGACGGGCACGAGCATCGATGGGCTGGACGCGGCGTTGGTGCGTGTGCAGGGATCGGGTTTGGGGATGCGTGCGGCGTATGTGCGCGGGTTGTCGCGTGAGTTTTTACCTGAGTTGGGTGGGGTGCTGCGTGATCTGGCCGAGCAGCGGCCCGCGACGGCCGAGGTGGTGGCAAGGGCGAATCAGGCGTTGACGTTGCTGCACGCGGAGGTGGTTTCGGAGTTGATGGGTGGTGCCGATGGTGCGGTGGTGCTGGTGTGCGCGCACGGGCAGACGGTGTTTCATCAGCCGCCGGTGAGTTGGCAGATGTTTAATCCGGGGTTGCTGGCGCAGCGTGTGGGCGTGCCGGTGGTGTGCGATCTTCGGCAGGGGGACCTGGCGGCGGGAGGTCAGGGTGCGCCGATCACGCCGTTGGCGGACTGGGTGCTTTTTCGCAGCGCGACGGAGCGGATTGCGGTGGTGAACCTGGGTGGGTTTTGCAACGCGACGGTGTTGGGGGCTGGGGGAGATGCGGTGCCGGGGTCGATCAGCGGTGGGGATATCTGCGTGTGCAACAACCTGCTCGATGCGGTGGCCCGGCGTGTGATGGGGGTGCGGTTTGACCAGGACGGCGCCTCGGCGGCAGGTGCCGAGCCTGATGCGGATGCGACCGATGATTTGCTGGGGATTCTGACGGCCCAGCGTGCCAAGGCGGGCAGGAGGTCGCTGGGAACGGGCGATGAGGTGGCCAGCTGGATCGGCCGGCATTGGCGTGGCGGCGCGGGGCTGAGCGGTGCGACGCTGGCGGCCAGCGCGTGCGAGGGGATCGGGCAGACGATCGCCGAGGCGACGCGCAGGGTCGATCGGGTGCTGCTGGCGGGTGGGGGCGTGCGCAATCGGGCGCTGGTGCGGGCGATTGCCAGTTGCGCCTCGGGGGCAGTTGAGACGACGGCGAGCGTGGGTGTGCCTGTGGAGTTTCGTGAGGCCGTGTGCTTTGCGGTGCTCGGGGCGTTGTGCGCCGATGGGGTGCCGATCACGCTGCCGGGGGCGACGGGGGTGGGTGTGGCACCGATCGCGGGGGTTTGGGCTGGCGTGAAGGCGGGGGGTTGAGGGTTATATGGATCAATATTGAATGTCGTGCGTCGGAAGTGTCCAACGCCACCCCTGCCCCTGCCCTGCCCCTGACCTCGGCGGAGGGGTTCTGCGCGAGAAATATTGGCGATCGGGATTAGTTGAAGGTGAGCAAGTCGAGCATATTGGCGTGCTCGGAGACGTCGTGCACGCGCAGCAGGCGTGCGCCTTGGCAGGCGTGGAGCAGTGAGAGCGAGATGCTGGCGGGGAGGCGGTCGGCGGGTGTGTGGCCCGGCGGGAGTTTCATGTACGCGCCGACGAAGCTCTTTCGGCTGATGCCGCTGAGGATCGGGTAGCCGAGCTTGGCGAGTTCGTCGGTGCGTTCGATGAGTTTGAGGTTCTGCGCGACGGTCTTGCCGAAGCCGAGGCCTGGGTCGAGGATGATGGCGTTGGCTGGGATGCCGGCTTGAACGGCGGCGAGGGCGCGCTGGGTGAGGTAGTGCCCGACGTGGTGGACAACGTCGTCGTAGCGGGGCGTGGCGTCGGCGGTGTAGTTGGTGGAGTATTGGTCTGCGCTCGGCGGGCGGAGGCGGTGCATGAGGATGATGCCGCGGTTGCGCCGGGCGCAGAGGGCGAACATCTCGGGGGATTCGGTGCCGGCTGAGACGTCGTTGACGGCGTCTGCCCCGGCATCGAAGGCGGCATCGGCGACGGCGGCGCGTGTGGTGTCGATGGTGATCAGCGGGGCGTGGCCGAGGGCTTGGCGGATGGCGGTGATGGCTGGTATGACGCGGGCGAGCTGTTCATGGTCGGGGACGGGCTCGGCGCCGGGTCGCGTGCTTTCGCCGCCGAGGTCGATGCCGATGGCGCCGGCGGCGAGCATGCCGGCGGCGCGTTCGGCGGCGGATCGGGGCGTTGGGAGGGTGCCGCCGTCGTAGAAGCTGTCGGGGGTGGTGTTGATGATGCCGAGGATTTTGGGGGTGGGCAGGTGGAAAACCTTCCCCGGTGCGGCGTGCCAGGTGAGGGTGGTGGGGTGCTTGTACATCTTTGCGGGTGGTGGTTGCTAGTGCAGGGAGCGGTACCAGGCGACTTGTTTGGCGACGCCCTGGGCGAAGGGGGTGGTGGGGTTGTAGCCCAGTTCGGCGCGTGCGCGTGTGAGGTCGGCGTAGGTGAGTTGGACGTCGCCGGGCTGGGCCTGGCCTGGGATGAGGATGGGGGCCTTGCCGAGGGTTGTTGAGACGGTTGCGATCATCTCGTTGACGGTGATGGGCGTGCTGTGCCCGAGGTTCCAGACGCGGTACCCGTGGGCGTCGATGCGTTGATAGGCGGCGATGATCCCGGCGACGGCGTCGTCGATGTAGGTGCAGTCGCGTGCCATGGTCCCGTCGCCGAAGAGGGTGATGGGCTGATCACGGGAGATTTTATCGATGAAGGTGCTGACGCCGAGGTCGGGGCGTTGGCGTGGGCCGTAGACGGTGAAGAAGCGGAGCATTGCCACGGGGTGTTTGTGCAAGTTGAAGTGCGTCCAGGCGATGATTTCGCAGGCGCGTTTGCTGGCGGCGTAGGGGGAGATGGGGTAGTCGACGTTGAGGTCTTCGTGGAAGGGGGGCGTGGTGCAGTTGCCATAGACGCTGCTGGAGGAGGCGCAGACAACGCGTCGGCAGGCGCCGGCGTGGAACTGCTTGCGCGCTTCGTTGAGGACGACGGCCGTGGCCGTTACGTTGGCGTGCGTGTAGCCGACGGGGTCGGCGACGCTGAGGCGTGGGTTGGCCTTGGCGGCGAGGTGGATGACGCCGTCGAAGGTGTGGCGTGCGAAGAGGTCGGCGGCGGCCTGTTGGTCGGTCAGGTCCATCTCGGTGAAGGTGAGGTTGCCGTGGGAGGGTGTGCCCGAGATGGATTGTGCGTGTGCGAGGTTGAGTTGTTTGCGTGCGCGTGGGTAGAAGGGGTCGAAGTTGTCGATGCCGACGACGTTGTAGCCGCGCGCGAGGAGGGCGGAGGCGAGGTGCCCGCCGATAAACCCGGCGATGCCGGTGAGCAGGATGGGGTGGGCAGGGGGCAAGTGTGCTTTGGCTGGTGGCTTGCGGGATCAGGTGAGGGTAGCGGCTCAGGGGGTTGTTGTGGGGTCGGTGGTGGTGGATTGTTAACGCTGCAAACGAAAACACCCCCGGCGTGGGCCGGGGGTGGTGTGATTACGGGAGTGGGATTAGGCCCGGAGGGGTTTTAGTTGCCCGGGGTGCGTTTGCCCGTGGCCAGTGAGTAGACCAGCCCGACCAGAAAGAGGACCAGGAAGATGACAAAGAGAATCTTTGCAAACCCCATGGACGCCCCGGCGATGCCGGTGAACCCGAGCAGGCCTGCGGCGAGCGCGAGGACCAGAAAAACGAGCGCCCAGCGTAGCATAAGAAGCCCCTTATAAATGGTGTGTGCTGGCAGAGCGGGTCTGGGGGCGTGTTCGGGAGTAAGTGGGCGTTAGATCGGTTCGAAGCTGAAGCGCTGGCCGCCGATGGCGGCCTCGAGCATCATCCCGCCCTCACCCATGGTGAAGACGGCGACGCCATCGGAAAACCTGGCGTTGGCCCCGGCGCCCGAGTGCAGCGCGACGGCGGAGGTCTGGGCGTTGAACGTGAAGTTGCCGGACCTGAAGCGTTGGAGCGCTTCGGGGGTGCTAAAGACGATGATCTGTGTGTACGACTGCCCGCCGACGGTTGCGCCGGCGGAGATCTGGGTGATGGTGGTGAACCCGATGGCCACCCCGTTCTGGAAGACAACCCCGCGCCCGAACGCGCCGCCGACGAGGAAGGCACCCTTGCCGACGGTCGGGAAGACGGCGTATCCGGCGGCGTTGCCCATCGCCTGTGCGAGCGTCGGGTCTGTGCGGTAGGCCAGGTTGATGGCAGCCTCGGCGTTGCTGCGCAGGGCCGCCCTGTCGTCCTCGTTGCGCGGAGCGGTGCGGCATGCGGCCAGGGAGATCGTCAGCAGGAGTGTTGTCAGCAGCAGGATGGATTTCATAAATGGACCCCTTCTTGTGCGAGGCTTCTGTTCGATTCGTATTGATGCTATACACCTAGGTCTGCCTAGGAATAGAAAAGAAACTTCTCCTGTTGGCATGGGGTGCTGTGGCGGTGTGGGGCGTGGTGCTTGTGGGGGTGTGTTTGTAGTGGGTTTGGACCTTTGCTCGCCCTCCCATCTACCCTCAGCCCATGCCTATCGCAGAATCAATGGCGAGTTTCATGGGGGACATGCAGGCCCGGTCGCTCGTGCAGCAGTGCACCGATGCCACTGGGTTGGAGGCGCACCTGGGTGCGGGTGGTGCGGGGTGCCGGGCGTATGTGGGCTTTGATCCGACGGCGGACTCGCTGACGATCGGGAACCTGGTCGGGATCATGGCTCTTGCGCGGTTCCAGCGTGCCGGGCACACGCCGGTGGCGGTGATGGGCGGGGCGACGGGGCTGATCGGGGACCCCTCGGGCAAAACCGCCGAGCGGACGCTGAGCACGCGGGACGAGGTCGCCGGTCGCGTCGAGCGGATCGGGCGCATCTTTGCAGGGGGGGAGTTGTTTGATACCACCGGGGCGTTGCCCCGGCTGGAGATGGTCAACAACATCGACTGGCTTGGGGGGCTGGGGTTTTTGGATGCGCTACGCGAGGTCGGCAAGCACTTCTCGGTCAACATGATGGTCCAGAAGGACTCGGTCAAAGAGCGTCTGCACAACCGCGAGCACGGCATCAGTTACACCGAGTTTTCGTACATGCTCTTGCAGGCGTATGACTACTTCTGGCTGCACAAGCACAAGGGCGTTACGTTGCAGATGGGCGGGAGCGATCAGTTTGGGAACATCGTCGTTGGGATGGACCTGATCGGCAAGAAGCATATTGAGGATGTGGGCGTTGATGCCGGGCGCGCGCGGGCCTTTGGGCTGACGTGGCCGTTGGTTACCAAGGCCGACGGGGGGAAGTTTGGCAAGACCGAGTCGGGCGCGGTGTGGCTGAGCGCCGACCGGACCAGCCCGTACGCCTACTACCAGTTCTGGCTCAACGCGGCGGACGCGGACGTGGAGCGGTTCCTGAAGATTTACACGTTCCTGGGGCCGCAGGAGATCGCCGGCGTGATGGCCGAGCAGGTGGCCAGCCCCGGCGCGCGTGCGGCACAGCGCACCCTTGCCCGCCAGGCTACGCGCATCCTGCACGGGGCCAGCGAGCTCGCCAAGGCAGAGGCCGCGACGGCGGCGCTCTTTAGCGGGGACCTGTCGGCCCTGGACGGGGCGACGCTGGCGGAGGTCTTTGCCTCGGCACCGAGCAGCACGCACGACAAGGGCGCACTGGGCGGGGAGGGGGCGGCGCTGGTTGATGTGCTGGCGCAGACAACGCTGGCCAAGAGCAAGACGGAGGCGAGGCAGTTTTTAGCCGACGGCTCGGTGAGCATCAATGGGGCCAAGGCCGGGCCCACGGCTCGGCTGACCTCGGCGGACCTGCTGCCGGGGGGGGTGATCGCGCTTCGGCGGGGGAAGAAGAGTTGGCATGTAACCAAGTGGGGTTGATGGGTGGGGGTAATGGGTGGGGGCAATGGGTGGTGGTTGTGTCTGGTTAGAATCGTCGGTCTAGTATGGATTACCGCTGAATGTTGTGCCTCCGAAGTGGCCAACCCCACCCCTGCCCCTCCCCTCGGGGGAGGGGTTCCGTGCGATAAACATTGGCGATCTGGATAACTCTTGGGCACCTACTAGGCCGCTCTTATGTCGCGTACAACCATCGCCGCGTTTGAGTCTGAGTATCGTCGGTACCGCGGCTATGCCGAGGGTGCGGTCGGCCAGTTGACCTGGGAGCAGTTGCGCGAGGCGTTGTCCCCGGAGGTCAACAGCGTCGCCGTGGTGATGAAGCATGTCGGCGGGAACCTCCGCTCGCGCTGGACCGACGTGCTGACGACCGACGGCGAGAAGCCGTGGCGCAACCGCGATAGCGAGTTCATCGACGACTTTGCCGAGCGGGGCGACTTGCAGCGTGCGTGGGATGCGGGGTGGGGGGCGTTGGAAGGTGCGCTCGCCCCGCTGACGGATGCCGACCTGGGCAGGGTGATTGCGATCCGGGGTGAGCCGCACACGCTGGTGCTGGCGTTGACGCGGTCGCTGGCGCACACGGCGTACCACTGCGGGCAGATCGTCCAGTGCGCACGCGTGCTCGTCGGGCGTGCCGGGGGGGAGTGGAAGACCATAACGGTTGCGCGTGGGCAGTCCGAGGCGTTCAACCGGTCGATGGGGTTTGAGGGGGGCGGGCGGGGTACGCCGGGGTGATTTGGTTGATCTATGGGAGGCAGGATGGCAAAGGCACTTTCAACGGACCCGTACGCGATCTTGCTGGGGCACAACCGGTGGGGGATTGCGCAGATCATCGAGCGTTGCCGTGGGTTGTCGCACGCGGAGTTTCACAAGAAGTTTGAGATCGGCCCCGGCACGCTGCACGACACGATCGGCCACATGATCGTGGTGATGCACCGCTGGGCGGACGAGATCGCCGAGCGACCGATGAGGCCGCGTTTGGACGGCCGGGCGTCGTACACCGACCCCGCGCCCGCCAAGCAACTGACGCCGGTGGAGTTCATGGCGCAGTTGGATGAGGTCGCGGCGGACTTTGCGGCCGTCGTGGCGGCGGTGCGTGCCGATGGACGGATCAACAGCGTGCGCGAGTTGCGTATCGGCGATGACCCGCCGCAGGTATTTACGGTCGCCGCCGCGATCATCCACGTAACCAACCATGGCATGCACCACCGGGGGCAGTGCATGAACATGCTGCGGCACCTGGGCAGGCCCGTGAACGCCGACCTGGATGAGTTGGAGTGGCAGTTCGCCCGGGAGCCGTGAGGGCATTGGGGTTGTTGGGACGCTAGAATCAGCACTGCTTCGGGGCGCGGCGGCGGACTTCCCGCCGCCGCTGAGATGCACCCGTGGAACCTGATCCGGTTTGTACCGGCGGAGGGAAAGCGATGGCCGGCAGGGTACCAAGAATTCGGGCGCAGGCGAGGGCGATCGCACGCGAGCACAAGCACGCGCCGGCCACGCTCGTTGACAAGGGGATTGAACTGGCCCTGACTGGTAATGACCCGCTCGGCTTTGAGTGTTTCCGTGCCGCGCCCAAGGCCGTGGCGTTGATGAGCCCAGCACAAATCCAGCGGCTGCTGCCGGTGCTCAGCGGGTGGTGCTCGACGGACTGCTTCGGCAGTTTCATCTCCGGCGTGGCGTGGCGGCAAGGCGTGCTGACCGACCAGCACATCCTCGCTTGGACGCGGTCGGAGCACCTGTGGACGCGGCGGGCGGCGCTGGTGAGCACCGTGCCGTTGAACCAGCCGGCGCGGGGGGCGACGGCGCCGCGTGGTGAGGCTCGGCGTACGCTGGCGGTCTGCGAGCGGCTGATCGATGACCGTGAGGACATGATCGTCAAGGGCTTGTCGTGGGCGCTGCGCGTGCTGGCGGTCAAGGACCCCGAGGCTGTCGTGGCGTTTGTTGACAAGCACCGCGAGCGCCTTGCCGCACGCGTGATCCGTGAGACGAACAACAAACTCAGAACCGGGCTGAAGAACCCCAAGAAGGCCAAGGCCGCAAAGCCTCACAAGCGCCCACCAACACGGGCAAAGTCAGCGAGAAAACCATGACGATCAAGCACAACCCACAGACCACGACCGCACGCCCCAGCCTGCCGACGCACGGTGCGGCCAACCCCGGCAACGACCCGAGCGTAACGACGCCCGGCTCGTTTGCCCTTGCCCCGGATGTCGGCGGGCCGTTGATGTTTGCTAGCCCTGATACGCCTGGGATGCCAGCCGCGAGCGAGAAGTCGGCGTGGGACTTTTTGCCCGATGGGTGGAGTGTCGAGGATGTTGGGCCGGCTTTGGGTACCCCGGGTACCCCCACGCTCCGCGTGGGGGAGCACCACGCGGAGCGTGGTGGTACCCAGAATCAAATCCAAATCCAAAACCAGAACCAAGATTCCGCGTTCGCACCTGCACCCAGGCACACCAACGAGCACCGCTGGACGCCCGCGTTCGGTGTTGGCGGCGGCGTGGCCGGTGAGGGTTCGTGCTTCCTTGATCCGAAGGACTTTATGGCCTTTGTGCCGGGGTGTGTGTCGCGGGATTGGGTGGGGAGCGTGCACTCGGCACATCCACTCGTCGCGCCGGCGATGGCATTGGGTACCCCCTCGGGTACCCCCACGCTCCGCGTGGGGGAGCGCCACGCGGAGCGTGGCGGTACCCGGAATACCCCTGGCACCCGGGAGCACACCCTCGTCGAGTTTGACACCGCCAAGCCCAGCAGGGGTGAGGCCCGTCGGCTGCGTGTACGTTACCCGGCGGGTTTCATGCCGTTGACGCAGCTCGAGCACGCACGCCTGGGGATCATCACGCCACAGATGCAGCGTGTGGCCCAGCGCGAGCCGCACTTGTCGCCTGCGCAGGTGCGTGATGAGATTGCCGCGGGTCGGATGGTGATCCCCGCGAGCGTCTCGCACCTGGGGCACAGGCTCGACCCGATGTGCATCGGGCGTGCGAGCAAGACAAAGGTGAACGCCAACATGGGCGCCAGCCCCATCTCCAGCGGCACGCACGAGGAGGTCGAGAAGCTCAAGTGGGCTGAGAAGTGGGGGGCCGACACCGTGATGGACTTGTCTACAGGGGGGGACCTGGACGCGTGCCGATCGGCGATCATTCAGAACGCCTGCGTGCCCATCGGGACGGTGCCGATCTATTCGATGATCATCGGCAAGAGGATCGAGGACCTCGACTGGTCGACGATCGAGGCGTCGCTGCGGCACCAGGCGGCGCAGGGCGTGGACTATTTCACCATCCACGCCGGGGTTCGGCGGGGGCACCTCAAACACGTCAAAAACCGCCTCATCGGCATCGTCAGCCGGGGTGGCAGCCTGCTGGCCAAGTGGATGCTCGTGCACAACCAAGAAAACATTATGTACACGCGCTGGGATGACATCTGCGCCATCCTCCGCCAGCACGATGTAACATTTTCCATAGGCGACGGCCTCCGCCCCGGCGGGCTGGCCGACGCGACCGATGAGGCGCAACTGGCCGAACTCGAAACCCTCGGCGAGCTCACCGAACGCGCCTGGCGCCACGGCGTGCAGGTGATGATCGAAGGCCCGGGGCACGTCCCCTTTGACCAGATCGAATACAACGCCAAGGTGCAGCGGGCCCTCTGCCACGGGGCACCGTTTTATGTCCTTGGGCCGCTCGTTACCGACGTCTTCCCCGGCTACGACCACATCACCAGTTGCATCGGCGCAACCGCCATGGCCTATCACGGCGCGGCGATGCTCTGCTATGTAACCCCCAAGGAGCACCTGGGCCTGCCCAAGAAGGACGACGTCAAGCAGGGGTGCATTGCTTATAAGATCGCCGCGCACGCGGCGGACGTGGCCCTGGGCATCCCCGGCACGCGCGACCGCGACGACGAACTGACCAAGGCCCGTGCCGCACTGAACTGGGAGAAGCACTTTGAGCTCTCCTTCGACCCCGACACGGCACGCGCCTATCACGACGAAGACCTGGACGTGGACACCGACTTCTGCGCCATGTGCGGGCACGACTGGTGCAGCGTGCGCATCAGCAAAGAGATCCAAGAGTTCGCCAGCGGCAAGGCCGAGGGCTTTGAGCGGATGGGTGGCAAGGACGGGACCGTCCCGGGTGCTCCCAAACTCACCGCCGCGCTGACGGATGAGCAGCGTGAAATCCTGAACAAACGCGGCGTGCTCAGCCCCGAGGAGATACACAAACTCGCCAGCAAGACCAAGAAGGCCGTCGCGGCCTCGGCCGACGCCAAGGCGGGCTGCCACAGCGACTATGTGGATCCCGACGCGGCCAAGCAGCTGCAGGCGAGCAAGCTCGGCGGTGTGATGGTGCAGATCGATGTGCGGCCTGCGCTGGGGATTGGGAAGGAAGACCGGGTGGTGTGATGGGTGCCCCCTTGCCGACGGAGAACTGGCTGGGCATCCGGGACGGGGACCGGTTCTCGCTGCGTATTTCAAGCCAAGGCAACGTTAATCTGCGGTCTAAGAACAGTTGGCTGGTTATTGAGGGCGCTGTACACTGGCAGGGTCACCACTGGACATTCTCTGACCACTGCATGTCGCTGCGTGAAGTCTTCGACCTGTGCGCATGGCTCCGCGGGTGCGCTGCGCACAGCCAACCCTTGTTTTCTTTCGGATTAGAGTCGGTGCTGGACTTTGAGCTTGATGCGAGCGATGCCGACAACTTGCAAGTCCGCCTGCGCGGGGACGCGGTACCCCTGGGCCTCGACGAGTTTGACGAACTGATTGCCAAAGGGATCCTCCTGAACTTGCACGCCAACGCCAACGCCCGGCACCGCTTTGCCGACGCTCTGGAAGCACAGATTAAGGGGTTCCGTGGCTGACACGGTGTTTGCGCCTGCTATTGC
Source organism: Phycisphaeraceae bacterium (assembly GCA_021299385.1). Taxonomy (GTDB): domain Bacteria; phylum Planctomycetota; class Phycisphaerae; order Phycisphaerales; family UBA1924; genus JAJTGZ01. The sequence continues at coordinate 31,316 of JAJTGZ010000017.1, forward strand.
GAGCCCGCGCAGCGTTGCGGCACGGTGGGTTGCTGCCCTGCGCGGTATTCTCTGCTGAGCAGCCCCCTGCGTCTACTCTTTCTCACCGTTGACCCGGCCACAAGAAACAGCCACGGGCATAAAAAGGAAGACCGTCTTGTCTGAGCGGCAACGTCGCCGAGCATCGAGCCTTGCTCTCTTCGGCATATGGGCCGGTGCGGTGGTGGCGGTGGCATCCGCACTCGCGTGGGTTGCCAGTGCTATTTGGACCAGTTTTTTTATGGCGCAGTTTGGTGATTCACTCTCGTTGCGTACTGGCACCGTTTCTTACCTTTGGACTACGCACGAAAAACGGCTGGAGATCATCAGCAAGACCGGCTACCCCTTGCAACGGCAGTGGAACTGGTACTGCTCGCCGCGTCAAGTACCAATGGAGTGGTGGGGAGGGTTCACGCAGATACCCGGCCGTGCTGCTATCTGGGCTCCTCTATGGCCGTTCACACTCGCGGGTGGGACTGTGGCACTCTTGTGCTGGCGTCGCCTACGCCGGCTGGCTCGCATCGGCTGCTGCAACACCTGTGGCTACGCCCTCGCCGGGTTGCCCGCGGGCGCCCCGTGCCCGGAGTGTGGGCGAGGCGTGGGTGCAGCTGCCGCCCTCGTCCCTTCAGTCAAGATCGACGGCTAAGCCCGCCATCCCCCCGGCCCGCTATCCTCTACACCCCTTACGGAGCCACCCGCATGTTCCACGCTGTTTCCACTGGCCCGATCACGAACCCGGCTGTTGTTGTCCTCGCCCACTTCAAGGGTGAGGATGTGTCGGCGATCCTCCCCAAGCGGGCCACTTGGGCTTCGCTGGTTGTCGCAGCGTCCAAGCGTGCCGAGGGTAGTGGGGACCTGGGCACTATCGCCGAGGCTTTCCCGACCGGCGCTGGCGAGCCTGGGCGTGTGGTCCTGGTGGGGCTGGGCAAGCGTGAGCAGTTCAAGCCCGAGGCCGTGCGCTCGGCGATGGCTGCGGTGGCGCGCCGGCTGTCGGCGGTCAAGGAGCCTTCGGCCCTCCTGTCGATCACCCCGGCGTTGCAAGCCGTCGGCGCGAGCATCGAGTATGCCGGTCGCTGCGCCGGCGAGGCCTTCGGGCTGCTCTCCTGGAGCAACAACGCCTCGAAGGGTGCGCTCGCCGCCAACAGCAACGGCAAGGGTGATAAAGACGACAAAAAGTCCAACGGCAAGAAACCAGGCAAGTCGCACGACGACCGCCCGAGCATCACGCTTGACGCGGACAAGAAGGCCTTCAGCAAGGGGCTGGAGTTTGGCCTGGCCATTTCTAAGTCGGTGAACTTCGCCCGGTCCCTCAGCGAGACGCCGCCGAATATCGCCACGCCGGACTACATCGCCGAGACTGCCCGCGTGCTCGCTAAGGAGTTTGGGCTTAAGTTCAGCGTGCTGCGTGGCAAGGACCTGGAGAAGGAGCGCCTCGTCGGGCACGTCAACGTCGGCAAGGCGAGCGAAAACCAGCCGTGCTTCATCAGGCTCGAATACACCCCTGACAAGCCCGCCAAGGGCAAGAACAAACCTGCCGTGCTTATCGGCAAGACGATCACCTACGACACCGGCGGGCTTTCGCTCAAGGTCAACAACGGCATGGTCGGGATGAAGCGCGACAAAGACGGGGGGTGCGCCGTCCTCGGGGCCATGCACGCCATCGCCACGATCGTCAAGCCGGGCCGGCCCGTCGTCGCACTGCTCTGCTGTGCCGAGAACTGCATCAGCGACGAGGCCTATCGCCCTGACGATGTGCTGACGTACCGCAACGGCATCACCGTCGAGGTCACCAACACCGACGCCGAGGGGAGGCTGGTGCTCGCCGACGGGTTCTGCTGGGCGTGCGACAAGGAAGACCCGGCGTTCATCGTCGAACTGAGCACGCTCACCGGCGGCGTGGTAACGGCCCTGGGCAGCACCTTCTGCGGGATGTTCTGCGAGGATGAAAAACTCCGCGGGCGCATCGAGGCCGCCTCGGCCGTCAGCGGCGAGCGCGTCTGGCTGCTGCCCCAGCACCAGGAATACCGCGACATGATGAAAAGCCCCGTTGCCGATATCCTCAACAGCAACCCCAACCGCAAGGCGCACTCGGGTCAAGGCGCGGCGTTCTTGTCCTATTTCGTCGCCGAGGGCACACCCTGGTGCCACCTGGATATCGCCGGCGTCCACGTTGCCGAGAGCGATGCGGGGATGTTTGTCAAGGGGAGCAACGGGTGGGGCGTGCGCATCCTGACCGACCTGCTCGGGCAGGAGTGATCAATAGGCAGCCATGGTAGATAGATGGTGCCGCACCCCCGGCAAGTTGGCCCCTAAACTACCACCATGGCAACACCCAACGGCCCGGCCCAGGCGAAATCAAACGGAACCCACAGCACAGCGGGGGCAGCGACTGATGCAGGGGGTCTGGGCACCAAGCGACTGCGTGCCGGCGTCGTTGGCGTCGGGCGTATGGGCCGGCACCACGCCCGCGTCTACGCCAACTTGCCCGAGACGGTGCTGGTGGGCGTCGTCGACAACGACCCCGAGCGTGCCGAGTCGCTGGCCGAGCAGTTTGGGTGCAAGGTCTTCTTCAGCGTTGAGCAGTTGATCAAGGCGGGCGTGGACATTGCGTCGATCGCCGTGCCCACGACGCACCACCGCGCCGCCGCCGAGCCGCTGTTGCGCGCGGGCGTCGCCTGCCTCGTCGAGAAGCCCCTGGCCGGGGACGTCTCTGAGAGCAAACTCATCAAGAAGGCCGCCGACGAGGCCAAGAGCGTGCTGATGGTCGGGCACATCGAGCGATTCAACCCGATCATGCGCGCCCTGCGCCGACAGACCGGCGGTGTCGAGGAGATCGTCCCCAGGTTCATCGAGGTCATCCGCGTCAGCCCGATGACCTTCCGCAGCGTCGATATCTCCGTCGTCATGGACATGATGATCCACGACCTGGACGTTGTCATCATGCTCATGGGTGGCCGGGAGCCTGACGAGGTCCAGGCCTCGGGCGTTGCGGTCATCACCGAGCACGAGGACATCTGCAACGCCCGCCTGACGTGGCGCCTGCCTACGGGCACATGCGTGGCCAACATCACCTGCTCACGACTGGCCCTCAAAACCGAGCGCGTTACACGCATCACCGGCGAGAACGCTTACGTCAAAATCGACTACGGCGCAAAGGCCGGCGTCATGATCCGGCGCACCGCCAACCAGGGCCAGATGGCCGAGCTTCGGAACATGCTCCGCCAGGGGGCCGACCTCTCGAACATGAAGTGGTCAGAGCTGGTGCAGATGGAGGACCTGCAGGTCGATGAGGGCGAGCCGATCGTCGAGGAGATCAAGGCCTTTTTGCAGGCCGTGCGCACAGGCCAACGCCCGGAGGTCGATGCCGCGGCGGGCCTGGCGAACGTCCGCACGGCCCAGCGCATCATCGACGCCTGCGCCAAAGAACGCGGCACCGACCGCGCCGGCATGAACGTCCTCACAGGCATGGCCTGAACCCGGTGGGGCGGGCTTCCCAGCTGGTGGGGCGGGCTTCCCAGCCCGCCTATCCCCAGGCCCACTCTCACCCCTCAAACCCAATCTCATCCCCCTGCTCATCCTTCCGCTTTTCCTTCCCCAAACCCCTCACCTTCTGCGGCCCTTGCGCCCACTCTGCCGCATCACGCTCACTCCGCGCGATGATCCTGCCCAGTTCCCCATCGGTCATCCACGGCAACTCTGATAGTTTCTGCACCAAGGCCTTCGGGAACGGCTTCCCCTCCCGCTCATGCCTCGGCCGGCTCTTCCAGAACCGGTGCATCCACAGCGTCTGCTCCGGCGCCTCGCGGATCGCGTCTTCTAGCGCACGCCTGTACCGAGCCGCGATATAAAACACCGGGTCCGGCTGGCTCTCCCAGTCCTCCGGCCCAAAGGCATCGGCAACGTGCAGGTCAAACCGCAACGCCCGTGGCCGGACCTTGGCCCCCTCACCCGCCGGCCCGACAACCTCCCCACCCACACGCTTGCACCACCCGACGACCACCGGTATCCCGTACCGCGCCGCCGTGAGGCCGATCGCCTTGTACGTGCTCGCCAGCCGACCAAAGAACGGCACAAACAGCCCGCGGTCCCCGGCGTTCTGATCGGCCACAAACGCTGGGCACTCACCCCGGTCGATGATCCCCGGCAGCCGCTTGGCCGCGCCAAACTTGTCAACCAGGTACAGCCCCCGCCTTGACCGGCTCTGCTGCAGCCACGCGTCGAGCGGCCGCAGGTCCAGCGGTCGATAGAGCGCGTGCACCTTGAACTGCAGCATCGCGATGAGTTGCCCCGTCAACTCCCAGTTGCCCACGTGCCCAGTAACCAGGATCACCGACTTGCCCGTGAGCAGTTTGTCCAGGGCCTTGGATATATCGTGCAGCCTGGCACGCTCGGGCCACCCGTCCTGGTTCATGATCCGGTTGGTCCCGGCGATCTCCACCCCGAGCATCGCCAGGTGCTCATACCCGTGCACGGCGTGCGCGCGCCGGCGCTCCTCTGTCCAGTCCGGGAAGGCCTCCTTGAGGTTGTCCGCCGCCCGATCGAGGCGCTTGCGGTTGAGCGGCGACCGCGCAAACGCCCGCCCCATCTGCGCTGCCGCGGCGATCGTCGCGTCCGGGTCGCCGACCGTCGCCGCCGCCAGCACGGCACGCATGGTGCCATAGGTGGCGTATCCAAGGGCCGATCTGGCAAGGCTCGATGCGTTCACGGAGCAAGAGCGTATAACGACAACCGGGGTGCCGTCGGCGGGAGCTCGTTTTGCGACTGCGTATGTACTATAGAGTTTTTACCACAGAGACACAGAGACACAGAGACACAGAGACACAGAGGCACAGAGAAAAGAGATGCAGGGGTTGTGCAACAAAGGCAAATCTTAAGCATCTGCCTTTCTCTGTGCCTCTGTGTCTCTGTGGTGAAATGCATTTTCTGTTTGTCGAGCAGGCTGAAAACCTGCACCACGGGCACCGCGCTCATATCCGCAGCGTTGCGCCCAGTTGCGACTGCATCGCACCGACGACGGCCTGCACCTGCGGGGTTACCTCTTCGTCGCGCAGCGTCCGCGTCGGGTCGCGGAAGGTCATACGCAGCGTAACGCTCTTGTGCCCGGCGTTCAATGGCTTGCCCCGGTAGGTGCCCAGGAACCGCCACGATTCGATCAGTGCGGGCCTCGTCGCTGAGAGCACGCCCTCGATCTGCGACCAGAGGACACCCTCGCCGACGATGAGGCTCAGGTCGCGCTCGACGGCCGGGGTCGTCGGCAGTTCACGCACCGCCGAGCGCGGGGGGAAGGCCTCCAGCAGCGGCTGAATCTCTACCTCCGCGACCGCGACCGGCCCTTGCAGGTCGTAGAGCGCGCTCGCCTGCGCACTGGCCAACCCGAGCACGCCGATCGGCTTGCCGGCGAGCATGATCGTCGCCGACGGGTCCACCCCGGGTAGACCGCCGGCGCTTTGGGGCACAAACGCAAGCCCCGCACCACCCCCGGCCAGTGCATAGACCGCACGCTCGACGCTGCCGCGGATCGTGCCGATCGCCCCCTGCTTGCGCTCCATGGCCGAGCCTGCGGGTGGCGCGTCGGCCAGCAGCGCCAGCACCCGGCGTTCTGCGCTCGCGCCCGTGCTGGCGTCCTGGGCAAAGACCGCCGCGATCTCAAAGAGCCGAACACCACCCTCGGCATGCACGCGCGCATCCTGGTTCGCCCGCCGGCACGCCAGCAGCCCGGGCAGCACGCTGGGCCGGCAGACGCCCTCCTCGCCGCGCCGGCCGTCGCTGACGCGCACCAACTGCATGCCCGCCGGGAGGAACATCTTCGCCTGTTTGCCGCTGGTGAAGCTGAACGTCAGGGCCTCAAAGTACCCCAAACCCGTCAGCACACGCGTCAGTTCCCGCCTCCCCTGCTCGGTGCCCTGCAGCGGCGCAACGCGCACGCCCAGCACCTCGGGGATCGTCAACTTGTCGTACCCGTGCGTACGGATGACCTCCTCGATCAGGTCCACCTCGATCTTGACGTCATGCCGATGCGCCGGCACAACAACCCGCCACTGCGCCCCGTCCGGCCCTCCCTCAGCCTGCACCCCAAACCCGTGCGCACGGAGAATGCGCTCAACGACCTCGGCATCGATTGCCAACCCCAACACGGATTCAAGCCTGCGAGCCCGCAGCGTGATCTGCGTTGCCGGCGCATCAGGGCTGTTGCCGCTGGCGAAGGTGGGTTCGACTTTCCCCCCGGCCACTTCCAGCAGCAGCTCGATGAGCCGAGCCGCCGCGGCGGGCATCGTCCGCTGGTCGACAAATCGCTCGTAGCGGTGCCCGGCGTCGGTGCGAAGATTGTGCCTACGTGCGGCCAGGCGCACCAGCACAGGGTCCCACGTGGCGACCTCCAGCAGCACATCGCTGGTGCGATCAGACACGGCCGTCGCCGAGCCACCCATGACCCCGGCCAAACTGATCGGGCGCGCCCCCTCGGGCCCGTCGCAGATCACCAGTTCACCCCCGCCCAGTGTGATCGTCTGCCCGTCCAGCAGAGGAAGTTTTTCCCCCTTTGCCGCGGGGCGAACCACCAGCGCGCTACCAGCGACAGCGTTGCGGTCAAAGACGTGCGAGGGCTGGCCCAGCTCGTGCAGGACAAAGTTGGTTACGTCCACAACGTTGTTGATCGAGCGCTGGCCGATGGCCTCCAGGCGTGTGCGCAGCCATTGCGGCGATGGCCCAACCTTCACGCCCCGGATGCAGTAGAGCACAAACGCAGGGCACCCGGCGGCCTTGCACCGGTTCTCAACACCCACCCCCCCGGCTGACGCCCCCGCCGAGGGGCCCGACGAGGCGCTGACAGCAGCCGAGGCCGGTGGCGTGAACCCCCGCCCACTCAGTGCTGCAACTTCGCGCGCCAGCCCCACGTGCGAGAGGCAATCCCCCCGGTTGCTCGTCAGTTCGACTTCCAACTGCACGTCCCCGCCCGGCAGGGGTGTGGTGCTGTCGATCGGCAGCCCGGCAAAGGTGAGCAGGTCCTGGGCCTGCTCGCCGGTGAGGTCTCCGGGCGACAGATAGGCGTTGATCCACGCGACGCTGGCTTTCATAGGCCCGCAGGATAGGTGCCAGCACGGCGTGCCCGAACCGGCGGCGGACCGCTCCAGTATGATCCGCCGTGGACCAAGCCCGACAAGCCCGCCTCGCCCGGCTGCTCAAACAGGCACGCGATCTGCCCGCCGGGCCGGGCGTCTATCTCATGAAAGACGCGCAAGGCACCGTCGTCTACGTCGGCAAAGCCCTCAACCTCCCCGACCGCGCCAGCAGCTACTTTGTTCCCTCGGCCGACCTAGGCCCACAAAAACAGCCGATGCTCGAAGTCATCGAAGACATCGAAGCGATCCCCTGCCAGAGCGAGTGGGAGGCCCTGCTGACAGAAGCCAGACTAGTCAAAGACCTCCGCCCCACGCCCAAGTTCAACACCCGGCTCAAAGACGGCAAGACCTTCCCCTACCTCATCGTCACCCAGCGCGAAGACTATCCGCGCGTGCTCGTTACACGCGACCCGCGCCAGCACGCAGACCTGGGCTCCAAGGTCTTCGGGCCCTTCACCAACAGCAACGCCCTTCGCGAGGGCGTGCAGATGCTCCAGCGGGCGTTCAAGTTCCGCACCTGCGGGCTGGACATCGTCGCCGGGGACAAACGCAACCGCTTCTTCCGCCCCTGCCTGCTGCACGCGATCGACCGCTGCACGGCCCCGTGCGCCGAGCGCATCTCGCCGGGGGCATACCGGGTGGATGTTGACCGGTTTGTGCGGTTCCTCAACTCCAAGCAGAGCGTGATGCTGCGCGAGCTGCACGCGGAGATGAACGAGGCGAGCCGAGCGCAGCGGTTCGAGCACGCCGCGGTGCTGCGCGACCAGATCAAGACGCTCGAAAAACTCGGCGAGCGTGGCCGCGTCTCCGATGGGTTCCAGCCCGAGACCGAGGCCCTCTTGGCCGACCCGGCGGGGGGTTGCCGGAGTTTGCAGAGGCTGCTGAAGGTCGAGAACCCGGTCCGCTGCGTCGAGGGCTTTGACATCGCGCACCTGATGGGCAATCAGACCGTCGCCAGCAAGGTCTGCTTCATGGACGGCCGGCCATTCAAGGAGCAGTACCGCCGGTTCAAGATCAACAGCGCGGGCAACGACGACTACTCGGCCATGCGCGAGGTCATCAGCCGTCGCTTCCGCGAGGCCGGCGCAGGGCAGGAGCTGTATCCCGACGTCATCCTCATCGACGGCGGCCCCGGCCAGCTCGGCGCTGCGATGGAGGCCTTTGCAACCCT
>JAJTGZ010000074.1 GCA_021299385.1 Phycisphaeraceae bacterium
GATGTGTCGTTACTCACCGCAGAACAGGTGTTGAAGGAAGCGGCGAGTCGGCTTGGGCTGGAGGGCATCACGATCTCGTGGCCCGCAAGCACACGTGAGTTTGAGTACGACCGATCCTTGCTAGCAAACAAGCAAGGCTAACCCCGGCCCCCCGCCCACAGCGCGGGGCCAGATTCAAGGAGAAACGGATGAAGAAGAAGGCGAAGAAAGCGACGGCGGGGGAGAGGCACATAGCCCGGTGGAAAAGCCAGACCGTGCGTGAGGTGCGGCTAGACCCCAACAGCCGCAAAGAGGCCAACCAGATTGACTGCTCTCAGAAGCGCGCGGCAAATGCGGGTGTGCTGAAGGAACGCAATCGGTGCGTTCGCATCCTGTGTCGGTGGCACAAGTCAGCACAGTCGGCGCGTACGCCACTCGGGCGGGGCGTGTGCGAACATCTTGAAGCGATTATCAAGGAAGTCTGCAATCCCAAAAAGTACCCATGACCCTCCCCAACCGCATCAAGTGGCCCGACGAGCCGGGCACCTACCCGATGGGCAACACAGGCCCGCACGGGATCACGCCCAACCAGTATTGGGTGATCCATCAAGGGGGTCGGGTGTGCATGGCCCACCTCGACCCCTGCCCGGTCGTGGCGGCGTGGAAGGCCGTCGCGTGGGCGAGGCAGCAGCAAAAGACCGTTACCCAATGACCATCCCCACTCCCCCGCGCCAACGCGCCGGCAGTGGATTCCCTCACGTCACGGACGACAAATGCACCAAGCCACCGAGCGGTTGATAGCGGGCAGCCTCATCGACATCGAGTTTGAGTTGGAGCGCAGCGCAGTCGAGGACGGCGTGAAGCGTTACCGCGAACTCGCCCAGAAGGAGACCGACAAGGGCAACGGCGCAAACCTCAAGCCGGGCGAGCGTCTGGTCGGGCACTGGTTCCGCGCCGTCTCCGCCGACATCAGCAAACTCAAACGCTCGATCGCGGCGGGCGCAAAGATTCACAACTCGACCGTCATCAGGCCGGTGCTCAACGAGATTCACCCCGACGTGCTGGCGGTGATCGCACTCAACCAGTCCCTCGGCATGTGCCTGACCGACACCGACGGGATCACCGTGGCTCGGCTCACCCACGCGATCGGCCGCGCGGTGCTGGCCGAGCTGCTGTTCGCCGAGATGAAGGACCACGACAAGTACGCCCGGCGCAGGTACCGCAACCGGATGAAGGAGGAGATCGCCAGCGGCAAGCGGCCAGACCCGAAGGTGCGCATGCCCGACGAGAACGAACTGTTGAACCTGATCGTCGAGCGGTTCCGCGCGAGCCAGCCCAAGAAGATCAACTGGTGGGCACGCCGCAACCTCTCGGACGCGAGCGACCACCGGCGCGCGTGCATCATGCTGGGCGAGCGGTTGCTCTGGTCGTGCATCGAGTGGTGTACGACCGACGGGTACGACAAGCCCTTCCAGCCCGCCTTCCGTCGCCAGAAGATCAAGGTGCCCGGCAAGAAGTACCGCGTCGGGATGGTTGAGTTGACCGACGAGGCGATCGAACTGGTCGCCGAGGGCCACGCGGCGCGGGAACTCATGCGCCCGCAGTACCAGCCGATGGTCGTTGAGCCGATGCCCGCGACACGGGACACGCCGGGGGGTTACATCCGCATCAGGACGCCGCTGGTCTCCAAGCCCAGCCCCGAACTCCGCCGGGAACTGGCGGCACGCACGCGCGATGGTCGCCTGGACGAACTGCACTTTGCCCACTGGTGCCTCCAATCGACACCGCTGGCGGTGAACACCAAGGCCCTCGACGACATGAAGGCGATCTACAAACAGGGCGGCAACCACGCGGGCGTCCCGCACGCCGACAACCTGCCCCCGGTGCCGAAGCCCAACGGCTACCGCAAGACGGCCCCGCGCGGGCAGCGGTGGAAGCGGGTGCTGCCCGATGACCTCAAAGACTGGAAGGCCAAGGTGCGGGTCAACGCCACCGAGAACCGGCGCCGCACAGCCGACCGCAGGTGCTACCTCGACAAGATCACGGTGGCCGAGCGGTTCGCCGCGCTGCCGATGTGGTTCCCCTGCCAGGGTGACTTCCGGTTCCGGCAGTACGCCATCCCCGCCCAACTGAACCACCAGGGCGACGATATCTCGCGCGGGCTGCTGCTGTTCAAGAACGGCATCAGGCCCGGGCCGGACGGCCTGCGGTACCTCAAGATTCACGCGGCCAATATGTTCGGCAAGCCCGTGGACAAGCAGTTGTACCACGAGCGCGTGGCCTGGGTGGACAGCAACCTGCCTGAGATCAAGCGAATCGCCAAGGCCGACGAGCCGTCCGGGCTGGCGCTGCAAGCGGAGAACCCCTGGCAGTTTGTCGCGGCGTGCCGTGGCGTGGCCGACCCCGACGGCATCGGGCGCTTTGTGCCATGCCAGTGGGATGGGGCGTGCAACGGACTCCAGCACTACGCCATGCTCGGGCGCGACCCCATCGGCGCTGCTGCGGTCAACCTGCTGCCGACCGGAGTAATCCACGACCCCTACACGATCATCTCCGAGATGGTCCTGCGGGAAGTCATGGCTGAGACCAACGAGGAGTTTGTCCCGATCGCGCGTGTCGTCGAGCGGTGCATCCAGCGCAAGACGCTCAAAACCACGGTTCTCGCTGATACCTACGGCGTAACCGAGTCAGGTGCCAGGCAGCAAATCCGCGACGAGATTGTCGAGCATGGCCTCACGCAAGACGAGGTAACACGCGGGTCTGCGTACCTCGCCAAGATCACGATGAAGTGCTTGGCCAAGGTCAGTTACGTGGCGGCGAAGATCATGGCCTGGCTGCGGGCGTGCGCCCTGCGGATCGCCACGGCTGGGCATCTGGTTCGCTGGACAACCCCGCTCGGGTTCCCGGTGATCCAGGGCTACCGCAAGAACACCTACAAGAAAATCAAGACCGTCCTCCAGGAGATCTCCTACATCGACTACGAGGACGAGAAGGCCCCGGTGCGCGTCAAGAAGCACGTCAACGGGATCGCGGCCAACTTCATCCACAGCCTCGACTCGACGCACGCGCACATGGTCGGGGTGGCGTGCCGTGCCGAGCACATCGAGATGATGCTGGTGCATGACAACTTCTGGTTCCACGCGGGCAACTCCAAGCGCGGCAGGCAGATCGTCCTAGAGCAACTTGTCATGCTCTACACGCGCGACATCCTTGCCGAACTGGCTGCGGAGTGGGCGGCGTTGTACCCCGAGGTCGTTCTTCCGCCGCCGCCAAAGCACGGGACGCTGGACATCACGCGCGTCCTCGGAATCGAGCAAGAGTCTTATGCCTTTCAGTAACCACACGATTACCCATTCAGTGCGTTAGCCATCGGCGAACAAATATGGCTGCACCCATCAGGGCACTTGTTTTGTTCTCTGATGGAAGCGGGGCGTTCAGATCGCACTGTCATCGGGCGATTGTGCTGGGCATCCAGATGCTCGACCGCCGCGTGCGGTTCACCCACGTTGCGCTCTCGGACGGGTCGATCGTGCTGGAAACTGGCCCGGCTGGCACCCGGCTGTGGCCCCTGTTGGACTATGCCCAGAACTTCCCCGGCCTCGGGCTGGCCATCGAGGTTCCCTGCCCACGCCCGCCCGACCTGGCCAGCCTGGCGGGTTGGCCACCGATCGGACTGTGGTCCGCTGGCTGGGGCGACTGTGTGGCCGCGACAAGGGCAGCCGCCCGCACGGGTGGGGTTGACCTGCCGTGGGCACTGACCCCCCACCGCCTAGCCCACCGCCTGCTGACAAGGAACTACCCCCATGCCTGGCTTCACTGAACTCCCGCTGGAGACGCTCGGGGCACTCCGCAAGGCGATGGACGGGATGTACCTCCCTGCGGTCGTGCAGCACCCCTCACAACTGGCACGCGAGGACGACAGGTACGCGCTGGTCTACGCCGCCGGGCAGCACTCGGTCTACGAGGCCGTCTGCCAAGCCCATGCCGCCGCGAAGGCCGCGCGCCGGGAGAGTCTTGGCCCAGACGAGGAGGACGACGATGAGTGACATTGGCACCCCGGACGCTCCGGCACCGGACCCCGGCCCGACCGAGCGCCCATCGGCACAGCCGAACATCGACGCCAAGTCCATCGCCGCCGCCCGCCGGGCCATGCAGCGCCAGCGCAAGGGGCGTGAGTCGGTCGTGATCGACCCCGCCATCAACACCACCACGCCAGTGGGCCAGGGGATACGCCTGCCATGAAGTCCAACATCGCCGCGCACTGGTCGGCCGCGCACAACTCGCGGACCACCAGCCTCAACGAAGCGCGCGAGAACGCCCGGCTGACGAAGCCCTGGGTTCTACCGGCGGAGGGCCACAACAAGGACTCCAAACTCCCCCAGAACTACCAGAGCGACGGGGCGATGGGCATGTCGAACATCGAGGGCCGCATCCTGGTGGCCATGTTCCCCCCCCAGCCGTGGTTCACAACCGCGCTTGCGCCTGAGATTCAGACCAATCCCGAAGTCGATCCGACGATGAAGCAGGACATGGCCGACCGCCTGTTCTGGCGGGACGTGCTGCTGCTGTCGCTGCTCCAGTCGGCCAACCTGAGCGACGAGAACAACCGCCGGGCCTACGGGTTCAACTCCCGCGTCCGCACGGCCATCAGCCACCTGCTCATCACCGGCGACACGCTGGTGCAGGTCGTTGATGACTTCCGCCTCAAGGTCCACCGCCGCGACCGCTACGTAACCGAGCGGGACGAGTCGTTCGATGTGATCTCCCACACGGTCAAAGAGTCCATCGACGCGATGACGCTAACCGAGAAGCAACTCAAGACGGCCAAACTCAAGCCCGAGGTTCTCAAGAAGAAGTCGGCCCGGGACCGGCGGATCGACCAGTTCACGCACATCGAGTGGCAGCCGTGGTCGAAGGTGTGGGTCCAGACCATCGAGGTCAACGGGTGGACCGTGGCCGAGAGCGACGAGCGCATCACGCCGATGGTCTCCGTCCCCTTCGAGGAAGTCACCGGCGAGCATTACGGACGGGCGTTTATCGACGCGCTGCGGGGCGACCTGCTCTCGCTGGACGTGCTGTCGATGAAGGTGCTGGACTTTGCCGACGCCGCGAGCAAGTTCCTGTGGGCCACAGACTACACCAGCGCAATCAAGGACACAGACCTTGCCAAACCATCCGGCTCACGAATCCGTGCCAAGGTCGTTGGTGGTCAGGTGCAAGACTTCGCCGCGGTGCAACTCAACCGCCTTGCCGACTTCTCGATCGTCGAGTCGGCCATCGCGCGGGTGAGTGATCGCCTCTCCAAGAACATGCTGACGACTGCCAACCTGAGCCAGTCCGGGGACGCCATGCGGTCGAGCGTCTCATGGCAGCAGGTCGCCGCCGAGGTCGAGGGCATCCTGGGCGGGTTCTACGGCCCCATCGCCGAGCGTTTGCAGGGCGGGATTATCGCCCGCGTGGCGTTCCTGGCCGAGAAGCAACGCCTGACCCCCCCGCTGACTCCCAAGGCCACCCGGCTCGAACTGCTCACGGGCGTGTCGTCGCTGTCGAAGATGTCCAAAGGCCGCGAGACGCTCAGTTTCGCAGCGGCTGTCGCCCAACTCGGCGAGACCGCGATGAGCAAGATTGACACTGGCGTGCTTGTGGACGTGCTGGCACGGTCCTCCAACATCGACGAGCCGGGCTTGGTCAAGAGCCGGGCGATGCTGGAGCAAGAGCGAGCCGAGTACGAGGCCCAAGCCGCACGCGGCGCCGCCGTCAACAAGGCCATCGACGTGGCCGGCAACGTGGCGCAGGCAGCCGCAACACAGAACAACTCCCTCGCCCAGTAAAGGCCCCCAATGCCCGAGACCAACAGCGCGACCGACGCCCCCCCAGCCAGCGGCACCACACCAGCGGACAAGACCCCCGCGGAGTCGCCGCCGCCCGACACCGGGGACGGCAAGGCCCCCGAAACGCCCCCGGCGTGGCACGCCGATGTGGACAAGAAGTTCATCCGAGCAACGCCCGAGGAATCTCTCAAAGCCCTCAGCCAGTCCTACAGGGAGGCACAGGCCAAGATCGGCGGTGGCAAGGCCGACAAGCCAGCGACGCCAGCGCCCGGTGCTGATGCACCCGAAGCCGACGCGACGCTCAAACTCGCCGCGCCCCCGCCGCCCGGTGCCGAACCCGAGGACTTCACGGGGATCATCACTGGCGCTGGCCTCAAGCAAGAGGAGATCAAGGCCCAACTGCTCAAAGACGGCAAACTTACCGACGAGCAGATCGACGCGATCCACAAGAAGTACGGCTTCCCCAAGAAACTCATCGCCCAGACGGCCCAGGCGGATTTGGTCGCCTACCGCGCCCGCGAGACGGAGATGAAGGCCCAGGCCGCACAGACCCGCGCCGAGGCCATCAAGATCGCTGGCGGCGAGCAGCAGCTCGGCACGCTCTTGACGTGGGCAACGTCCAAAATCCCGCCCGATCAGCACGCCGAGATCAACGCCGCGCTGGCCGACACAAAGAAGGCCCTGCCGACCATCAAGGCCCTGCTGTTCGATTACAACCAGGAGGTCAGCGGTGCTAAACCTCTGGTCCAGCAGTCCGTCGCCGCTGGTGGCGACAGTGCCACCCCGTTCGGCGACTCCACGCTGATGTGGGAGGCGATCTGGGAGGCCGACAAGGTCCACGGCAAAGGCAACTGGTACAAAGACGACGCCCTGCGCCAGCGCGTCGAGGCTTCCCCCCGTCAATGGCGAACGACTCCCCCACCACGAAAGAGGTAAACGACGATGCAGACGCACCTGAACAACGAGCAGATTCGAGAGTTGACTCGCACCTGGAAGGCCGACATCCGGTTCTTCCACACAGACAACGGCACGATGTGCCATATCACCGACGCCGCGGGCAACTTGCTCGGGGAAGCAAAGGGAGAATCACAGGAGATTGCCCTACAGGAAGCGATCGCGCTGATCCTGAGCAAGAAGGGCGAGTCTGCGCCGTCGAAGAACCCGAATGCGCCCGTAACTGCCAAGCAGTACGAAGACCTCAAGAAGTTCGCCGAGGACCTCCAGGACGAGGTGAAGAACCTCACCGCGCAGATTGCGATCATCCGCGCGGCTGTTACGGGTGATGGTGGCGATGATGAGGAGGACGCTACCGAGGACGCTCCTCAGTAAAAGAGCAGTGCCAAGAAGGCTGCCAAAAAGGCAAAGGCCAACGCAAACAAGTAAACACTCTGGCCCCCGCGCGACAGTGCGGTGGCCGGTTTCGGTAGTCTGAGCACGACCACCCCAGGGTGCATCCGTGCCCAGACCGCCAGTCCGTCAAGCCCAGGCACGAGCCTGCACGCTGAGCGACAACCCCGTCAGGGGCCGCGACGCTGTGGACAACTCCGCGACTGAGGCGACCGGCAAAGCAGCGTCTTTGTCATTCGCACCACACCGGGAGTTTTCCCATGGCCGATCCCATTGTCCTATCGCGCGCAGCGCTTGCCCGTGGCAACGAGCGCGCCCTGAGTTTTACCCAGCTCGAAACCTACATGGCCGAGCAGTACCGCGACGCGAACCTTCTGGTCGCCTCCGGCATCATCAACGAGATCAGCAACGAGAAGGGGCTGCTCAGTAAGCGCATGCCCTTCTTCGGCGGGGCCAGCCTCGCTTACAACGGCGTGCCCCCGCGCCGTGGCCCTGGCCAGTTGATCGAGGCCCAGGCCGACGTTCAGGACTACACGGACCTGACGATCGACGATCCGATCAACCTTGCCCGCCGCGTGGCGGTCGAGGACGAAGAGGATGTGCCGTGGGATGCGATCAAGCCCCGCGCCAAAGACCTCGCCCGGCAGCACGCCGAGTACGAGGACTACGTGGGGTTCAGGGTGCTGGTACTGGCGTCGCGTGCGCCTGCCATCGCTGGGGTCCACTCCGGCGGTATCCAGTTGACCCGCGACGTGGCTTCCGTTGACCTGACCGACACGGTCAACTGGCCGCGCAACAACACCTCGGCTGAGACGCTCATCGGCTACCTCTCTGATGCGTCTGAGCAGGCCGACCGAATGAACTGGCCGACCGACCCAAACTGTCGTTATATGTTCGCCGACCCGTCGGTCAAGACGATCTTGCTTGCCGGTACGCGGGTGACGAGCAAGGACTTCATCCCCGTCGGCGACAGCCCGATCGTCAACCGCAAGGTCGAGAACTTCATGGGCTGGAACATCGTCTTCACCAAGCACCTGCCCAACTCGAACGTAACGACCGACCTGACGAAGTACAACGGCGACTTCTCCGGCGGCTCGATCACGACCGGCAGGCCGATCATGGTCGGCGCGTGCAAGGACAGCGAGGACGAGGGTCCTGTCGCCATCATGCGCAAGGGCGAGTGGGCGAAGGCCGTGTTCAACGAGGACAACGAGACCACGCTGGTCAAGCACCGCAAGCGGTGGGGCATGGGCATCCATCAGCCTTGGAAGGCCCTGAGCGTCGCGCTCTATTGATCTCTGCTCCGGCAGATACAAGCACGTCCCATCCCTTCACCTGTTCATACCCCGCCCCGGGCCTCCCCGGGGTGGGCTTTGTTTGAGGAGTTTCTTATGCCCATTCTCCGTTTCTTGGATACGTCCGGCATCCTCCGCGCCAACGACGTGGAAGCGATCAAGCCGATCAATCCCACCACGGGTCGGTTCGACAATGACAAGAGTGACTACCTGCAAGTCAACGGCAACGGCGCGGCGCTGGTGGGCGCAAACCGTGCCGTTGACCTCCAGGCCGGCAACGACGACGCTGCTGTAACGAGCGTTCACCTTCGGCTTCTGGCCAAGGGTGGCGGCGTGATGTTGCCCAAACTGACCACGGCGGCTCGCCCTGCCTGGAACGCGGCACTCAAGGGTCTGTTGATCCACAACACCACCACAGACAAGATGAACTTCTACGGCGCATCGGCCATCGAAGTCGTCACCTCTGCCTGACATCTCCTTCCCTCCGTCGCTCCAGAAATGGGGCGATGGGGCTTTCCCTCTCAGGAGCATCCCATGAAGTCTTGGAAAACCACCGTTTCGGGCATTGTCGCGGGCCTTGCGATCATCTTCACCCAGGTCGGATACCTGCTGGACAATGACCCGGCGACGACCATCTCGATTGAGGCGATCGTCGCCGCCTGCGCCGTTATTGCCCTGGGCTGGAACTCGCGCGACAAGAGCGTGAGCACCGAGGAGCAGGTGTCCAAGTGATGCCCGCGTGGGTAGGTGCCGCACTGACTTCGATCCTGAAGGTCATCGTCGGCATCTTCAGCACCGACAAGCCCGCAAAAGAGACCTTCCATGAAACGAACAAGCCTCTGCCGGTTGACCGTCTTGGCCCTGAGCGTTGGGG
>JAJTGZ010000075.1 GCA_021299385.1 Phycisphaeraceae bacterium
CGCTCCTGCTGCCGACGCGCCACCTGCACCTGCCTGACAACAATCTGCGGGCACACGGCACGCTCACCCGCGCCGGCACCCACACCCACACTCACCCCGAACAGCGCGTTCGACGGGATACCCGCCGAGACCGCCAGGGTCAGCACCATCAGCAGCGAGAACCCCCCCAGCCACTGGTTGGCCGGGCGATACGCCGTGCTGTTGGGTGCTTGATCCATAGATTCGCCACCAACCCCCGCCGAGCCTAACCCACTAATCTAAACCTCATACGTCAAAGTCTAGTCGATCGGATCGTTCCGGGCCGCCCGGCAGCAAATTTGCGGTTTTTTATCCCCTTGGCCGATACCTCCATCCGCCGGGGTTATCCACCATCCCCGGGCACCCCCGGCGGCTCGACTGCCCACCAACGCAGAACAGACGCATATGCCCGATGAACCCGACAAGAAAGAACCCCCCATGGTTGCAACACGACAGGCCCTCCCCGCCACACGCTCGTCGGTCACCCACAAGTTTGTCATCAACGGGCACGAGGGGTACCTCACCGTCGGCTTCCACGCCGACGGCCGCCCGGGGGAAATCTTCATCAAGATGAGCAAGGAAGGCTCAACCATCAGCGGCATGAGCCAGGCCTTCTGCCGGGCCTTCTCACTGGCCCTGCAGTTCGGCCTGACCATGGACGAGGCTGTCGTCCGCTTCAAGGGGATGCGCTTTGAGCCGATGGGCGCAACCAACAACCCCGACATCCCCGAGGCCCTGAGCATCGTCGACTACGTCGCCCGGTTCATGGAACTGCACTTTACCGGCCTGGGCCGGGGGTAAGCCCCACCCCCCACTGATCCCACCAGCCGCATCCCGTGGGGCCGAACCCGGTAGCATCTGGGCATGACCGCCGGACCTTCGACAGCACCACTACCCACCCCCGCCGCCGGGGCACCAAGCCGCGGCGGTGGCCGCTGGCTCTGGCTCGGCGCGACGATCCTCATCGCCGGCCTCCTTGTCGGCCTGGTCCTCTGGCTCGGCTCGCGCCCGCGGGCCTACTCGCAGGCCTCCCCGCAGGACGTCCTCCTCTCCATCAACGCGATGGTCAAAGACGGCAACGCCGAGCGCATCGGCGACCTCTTCCTAGCCGACAGCGTCGAGCAGCGTGCCACGCTCATCCGCCTGGGCTCACTGATGGGCACGCTGCAAGACCTGGGCAAGGCGGCACAGCAACGGTTCCCCAAAGAGGTCGCCGTCTTGCGTGAGCAGCTCAAACGCCAGGCGGCGGGCCACGGCCAGTCGATCATCGACGAACTCGCCAAGGGTGGCGACAACGCACAAGCAGCGTTCACCCCACCCAAGTCCCCCACCGACCGCAGCAAGTTCCAGGACCAGTTCAAGGACGCCTCGATCCAACTCCTCTCAGACCCCTTCGGCTGGCTGCAAGAAAACCAATCCCGCCTTGGAGTTACGGAGGTTGACGACGAGACCGCCGTGCTGACCTTTGACAAGCAGCCCCTGCTCGGCGGGATCGCGCAGATGAAAATGAGCGGGGGTCGCTGGTGGCTGGTCCTGCCGCTGCAACTGCCGGGCGTTGCGCAGTTCGCCCCGCAGACGCGTAACGAGTGGAGCATCATCGCCAGCCTCATCCGTGTGGTGGACAAGGCTTTGCAGGAACTCACCGACGACATCGACTCGGGCAAGGCCGCACGCCTTGAGGATGTGCCCCGCCTGGCCGGTGAAAAAGCCTTCATCCCCGCCGCGATCGTCATGGTCATGTACGGCAAGGAGATGGACGCCCGCGCCCGCCGCGAACGCACCGTCGCCCAGTTCCGCAAACGCTGGAACAAGTTCATGGACGACCGCGCCGACCCGGACGACCTCCGCAAGGCCCTGACCGAGACGGTCAACAAGGCGGCGATCGAAGAGCTCGACGCCCTCGTCCGCGCCCGCGCTGCCGACCGCAACACCGTCGAACTACCCAAGATCGCCGAGATGCAGGACACAGACCTGATCAACCTCATCGAGGGTTGGCTGACCAAACGTGGCGGCCCACTCCGCCTCGCCCAGCCGTTGACCATCGATCAGATCAACGCCGCGAGCGCAGCCATCGACGCCAAAGCCAAGTCAGGCATCCGCACCCGCCCCACACCCATCGCCGGCAAATAAATCCAGGTGGGGCGGGCTCTAGGTGGGGCAAATCTAGGTGGAGCAAATCCAGGTGGGGCGGGCTTCCAGCCCGCCTGCCCCGGGCTTCCGGTGGGGCGGGCTTCCAGCCCGCCTCTCCCCAATAAACCAGCCCCCTCACCCCACCCCAACCACCCTCACCCCCGGCACCGGCTGCCCCAACGGGTTCTCAATCCCCCGCACACACCGCGTCGGCAAATCCGTCCGGCTCCAACGCTTGTACCCCGGCGCATCCTTGAGCCTCTCAGGCGCACGCACGGCGTGCCACAAGTGGAATGCCTCAATCTCCTTGACAGCGATCGCCGTGCGCACCCGCGCCGACCGCAGCCGGCGCGACAGATCATCATCGTTGAACCTGTACCCGATGTACTCCTCATCAAACCCATTGACTTCCAACAGCCGAGCAAACTGCACGGCATGGTGCCCCCCGATCAACTTCGGCTTGTGCCCCTTGCCCAGCCCAAGCCTGCTCAGCAGCAGGTGCCGACGGTACCGCCTGTGCCGCTTGAGCAGGTCGGCCTGCATCGCCGCGTCGATCAGCCCCTCCCGCGCAACCCCCTTGGCAAGCACAACCTCCGCATCCACACCCTTGCTCACATCCTCACCGATCATGTAGCGATACGGGATCACGAGCTCCACACCCCGTGCCGCCAGCGCCTGGTGCTTCTCCACCGCGTCGCTCGCCAGCATCGTGTCCCCATCAAGCACCACCACCAAGTCCCCCGGCGTGATCCCTGCATGATCCCGCAGCGCCCGCAACCCGTTGTTACGCACCTGGTTCAACTGCGCCTGCCCCTGATGCGGCCGAAACGTGTGCACCAGGCTCACCTGCTGGCCCGTCCGCCCGGCCAACCTCCCAGCAACACGCGGCCACCACGCATCGAGCAACGCCCCGATCGATGAATCATCGGTATCGCACGTAACAACCACACCCGCCGGGGGAAGGCTCTGGTGCGCCAGGGAGGCCAGACAGCACGCCAGGTGCCGGGTGGTGTGCGTCGGGATCAGGATGAAAACGCGGGGCGTGCTCTCGGGCATGATCTATCCGCCTGCTGTGCGTGCCGACTCCCTAGCGAGCCGGGGCTTGATCTGGTACAGGCACGCCGCGGGCACACACGGCCCCGACGCGCGTCTGGATCATACACAAACGCACCGCCCCCACGCTACGCTCGCGGCGTGTTCGGCCCGTTGTCCCTCTCCCCGATCGACCTGCTTGGCCTCGCCCAGCTCCTCCTGCTCGGGTTCCTGTTCGTCTACGCCCTCGGCGTCGCCTCCATCGCCTGGTCCCTGACCCACCCACCGCGCCGACGCGCCGGCTGGGCCATCGCGCGAGGCCTTGCCAGCGACCCTGGCGAACTCGACCACGCCCGCTACGGCCTCACCCCACGACCCTTCCGCAACGCCCCCTTCACCCACGCCGGCGCAACCTACCCCACCTGGGAGATCGACGGCGATGTCCCAACCGGCCCAACCGCCATCCTCACCCACGGCTGGAACGACGGCAAAGTCAACGCCCTCGCCCGCCTTGAACCCTTCATCAAGCACTGCTCGATGGTCATCGCCTGGGACACCCCAGGCCACGGCGATGCCCCCGGCCACTCCAACCTCGGCCGAACCGAAGCCACCCTCCTGGACGCCCTTATCGCCCGCACCACCGGCCCCGTCGTGCTCATGGGCTGGTCGATGGGCGCGGGTATCTCACTCGCCTCGGCGGCCCAATCCGACCGCGTGATAGGCCTGGTTTGCGAGGCACCTTACTCGCTGCCGCAAACACCCGCCAGCAACGTCCTGGCCGCACGGGGTATGCCCGGGCTGGGGATGCTCCAAGTCGCCCTCACAGTGCTCGGCGGTCGGAACTGGCAACGCCCAGCAGGCCCCTTCGACCGCACACTCCTTGCGCAAAGGTTGGCCCATCGCGTTCCCGTGCTGGTGCTCCATGGCAGCGACGACCCCGTCTGCCCAGCCGACGATGCCCGCGCAATTGCGCACGCCAGCGGAGGTCAGATCATCGAAATCCCCAACGCCCGGCACAACGACCTCTGGACCACCCCGACCTCACGCCCCCTTGCGGTCCTGGGTGTCGATACCTTCCTGGCCCGCGTTGCTGCCGGCGGTCTCGTCCATCGCTCGCACGCCTATCTGGAACGCCGAGATGATCTGGTGCCCACCAGCCGCCAGCAGGCCGATGCCCAGGACCAATAGCAACGCATAACCGGCAAACTCAAAGCCCATCCCCCCTTTGCCCAGCAGCGTCGCGATCGCACCGCCACGGGCAAGTACAAGCAGCACCCCCAGCGGCAGCAGGATCCCCACCCCGATCAGGAACCTGGGCCAACTCTGCCAGGGCCTGCGCATGAGCACCTCAAGGGCGGCCAGCAGCACCAGCACCCCGGCCAGGCCAAGACCGGCCAGTGTCCACCAATCACCCCGGATCGCGCCCAACGGCCTCCCCGCCGAGAGCACGGCAAAGACCGGACCAACACCCGTCGCCCCCGCCACGCACAGCAGCGTGATGGCCTGCCCACGCCGCACCAGGCCAAGCGCCAGCATCCCCAAAAAGACCGACGCCACCACCACGACCACCCCAAAGCTCAGCGCGATCCACTGCCTCGGCTGGTCAATCAACGCCATCACCGCGATGCGCCCACCCAAGAGCGCCGCCACGCACGCCAGCACGGTCAGCACGCCCCGGATTGGTCGAGATTGAACCATTGCTCCTCTGGCAGCAACACCACAAACACTCCGCACGCGAGAATCTTGCCTTCGATGCTAGATCGACTACCCGTCCAACAGAGAACACCCCCCGCCCCAAACCGGGAACACCCCTTGGGTTCTCGGCGTCGGCGCAACCAGGCGGATATCGGCCAAATCTGCCCGCTCGGGTGGTGCTAATGGCCTCCTGAGGCGCCAAACTAGGCGCAAGTGTTGCCTGAGGGGGGAAGTTGGTCCGGGTAACTTGGTCTGCTTGAGGGGGTGGGTGGATTGAGCCGATCCTTGGGGTGTGGGAATAGGAGTCGGTAATGGACATAGATAACAACGCCCAGCAGTGCATGAGCCTTCTGGAGCGCGTCTCGTGGGCGCAGCAGGCGTACCGCCGGGTGCTGGGGAGATGGGCACAGGATGTGCTGCTACTGCGTGCGCGGGGTCTGAGCAGGCCGGGATGGCCGGCCGGGCCTGTTGTTGAGCAGGCGTTGACACCCCCATCAGCGCAGGCGCGGGTTCGGCATGTGAGCACCACTGGCCGGGGGCGCTCGGCGGCATAGCCCGGCGTTGGCAATCGGTCAGGCTCTCGGTTTGTTCAGGCAAGGAAGCACCTATGAGCGGCATCTCCTCTGGCGTGGGCCTCTTCAGCGGCATCGATCGCAACTCGATCATTACGCAGTTACTGGCCCCCAAGGCCAGGTCCAAGGGCACCTTCCAGAAACGCATCGCCCAGCTCCAGGGCGTCTCGGCGGCGTACCTGGACGTGTCGAGCAAGATCAGCAACCTCAAGTCCATTGCCGCCAGTTTCCGCACCGACCGCATCTTCGAGTCGGCACAGGCCAGCAGCAGCAACGATGGCGCCCTCAAAGCTACGGCCACCATCGGCGCGCCGACGGGCGAGTACCGCGTAACCGTCGGCCGGCTGGCGACGACGCAGCAGGTGCTCTCGCGCGGCTTTGCCAGCACCAGCACGGGCGTGGGCCTGACCTCTCTTGTCGTCGAGGGTGCCCAGGGCCAGGTCAACCCGGCCACACGCCTGGCCCAGCTCAACGGCGGCACGGGCGTGCAGCGCGGGAGCATCCAGGTGACGGACAGTTCCGGTGCCACCGCTACCATCGACATCTCTAAGGCCAGCACCCTCACCGACGTCATCGACACGATCAACAACACCACCGGCGTGCGCATCCGCGCACGCCTGGACGACACAGGCTCAACGGCCAACAACGGCAACGGCCTGCTCATCGAGGATCTCGCCGGGGGCACATCCAACCTGACCATCTCCAACATCGGCGGCAGCACTACCGCCACCGACCTGGGCATCGCGGGCACCGTCGCACGCAACCTGCGCCT
Source organism: Phycisphaeraceae bacterium (assembly GCA_021299385.1). GTDB lineage: Bacteria > Planctomycetota > Phycisphaerae > Phycisphaerales > UBA1924 > JAJTGZ01. Next base: position 6,220 of record JAJTGZ010000075.1, read on the forward strand.
GGACGTCAACGACGCAACAACAAGCGCCATCACCGGTGCGCAAATCCGCGGGCGGCGCATCAACACCATCAGCAGCAGCACCGCGCTGACGACCCTCAACGACGGCCTGGGCATCGGGATCAACCAGGCCTCCGGTACAGGCCCCACGCCCGATATCAAGTTCACACTCCGCGACGGCAGCCAGATCAACGTTGACATCGGCGCCGTCTACGACAACGACGGCAAGCTGACCGCAGGCCCCGCCAACACCCTCGGCGAGGTCATCACCAGGATCAACAGCTCCGGCGGGGGCAAACTCGTTGCCACCGTCAGCAGCGATGGCTCAAGCCTGCGCATCGACGACACCACCACCGGCTCGGGCAACACCGTCGTTGAAAACTTTACCCAGCGCTCGGCCTCGGACCCCACGGCGGCACAGGCCGCCAGCGACTTGGGCATCGCGGGCACCTTCGCCGGGGGCGTCATCCAGGGGACAAGTCTCATCGGCAAGATCAACAGCGTGCAGGTGGCGCGCCTCGGCGGCGGGGGCGGCCTGCCCGACAACCAGTTGAGCGTCGAATACCGCGACGGCACCACCGCCACGCTCACGCTGGAGACAGGCCAGTCGCTCAGCGACCTGATCGCCAGCGTCAGCAGCGCCTCGGGCGGGAAACTCACCGCCGCGCTCGACCAGTCGGGCAACCGCATCACCTTTACCGACACCACCGGGGGCACCGGGGCGCTGAAGTTCAGCGGGGGCCTAGCCGGGAGCCTTGGGATCGACGCCTCGTACAACTCCAGCTCCGCCTCTAGCCAGCGCTTGCAGCGGCAGTACATCGGGCTCAACACGCCCCTTTCGCAACTGAACTACGGGCGGGGGATCGGGCAGGGTACCTTCAGCATCGTCAGTTCCGACGGCACACGCGGCACCGTCAACATCGGGTCGGGGAGCACGACTGTTACCGACCTGATCAGGGCGATCAACTCAGCCGGGAACATCTCGACAACCGTCGGCAACGTCACCAACACGCGCTCGATCTTCAACGCCACGATCAACAGCACCGGCGACGGGATCGTCATCAACGACACCGCCGGGGGGAACAACAAACTGACGATCACCGACACCAACGGCGGCGTCGCCCGCGCGCTGTTCATCGCTGGCTCCGCCAGCACCGACACTCCCACACAGATCATCGGCTCTTACGAGCGCACCATCACCGTCAACCCCAGCGACGGGCTGGCCTCGATCGCCTCGGCCATCAACGGCGCGGGGCTGAACGTCCGCGCCTCGACGCTCCAGGACGGCTCGGCCAACCCCTACCGGATTTCCCTCTCCTCCCGCAGCACGGGCGTTGCAGGCTCTTTCTCGATCGACCCCGTCGGCGCGGACCTGGGCCTGACGACCAGCACCCAGGGGCGCGACTCGCTGGTCTTCTACGGCAGCGACAACGTCAACGCCGCCCTGGCCGTCGAAGGTTCGACCAACACCATCAGCGGCGCGATCCCCGGCGTATCGCTGGAACTTCGCCAGACCACCACCACCCCGGCGACCATCAGCGTCTCGACGGATATCGAGGCGATCTCCAAGCGGGCCTCCGAATTTGTCGACGCCTACAACGCGCTGATCGACAGCATCACCTCACGCTCGAAGTACGACACAGAGACCGAAAAACGCGGCGTGCTGCTGGGCGACTCTGTTACCGCCGAGCTCCGCGCCGGGCTGCAAACGCTGGTCCAGCGCCCCGCCCAGGGCGTCTCCAGCGAGTTTAAGTTCCTCTTTGACGTGGGGCTTAAGCCCGCCAGCGGCGGCAAACTCAAGCTCGACGAAACCCGCCTCAAGGAGGCCATTGAGCGGGACCCCCGCGGCGTCGTTGACCTCTTCGCCGCCCGCGTGCAGCTGCCCAACAGCCCCACACGCCAGATCGCCCCGGGCATCAGCGTCAGCGAGAGCGTAACCGGCGCGGTAACAAGCAAGGGGATCATGGAGGTCATCAACGACGAGCTGGACCGGTACGTCCGCTCCACCACCGGCGTGCTGACCCGCCAGAGCAAGGTCGTCGACGACCAGATCAAGGCCCAGAACACCCGCATCACCTCGATCGACGCGCAGATCGAGAGCCGGAGGCAGCTGCTCGAAACCCAGTTTATCCAGATGGAATCAAACATCGGCAGACTGCAGTCGCAGTCCAGTTCAATCGGCAACATCAGGGCCGTCAGCGGTACTCGCTAAACCTAACACGCCCGCCCGACCTGGGGGTGCCGGGGGTCATGCCGGGCAATTTTCATCGCCGATTTCCGCCGACACGGCTCAACTGGCTGGCGTAAATGTTCGATCCTCTCCCCCATGACCGCAACGAAAGCACAAGCCGAATCGTACCTGGCGACCAAGGTCCTGACCGCCTCCCCGGCCGAACTTCGGCTGATGCTCCTAGACGGGGCAATCAAGTTCGCGCGCCAAGGCCGCGATGCGCTGGCGGCCAAGGACTATGAGGGGATGTTCAAGGGGTTCACACGCACACGTGAGATCCTCGTAGAACTCTCTACGACCATGCGCCGCGACGTCGGCGACCCGACGCTCGTTGAGCGCACCCAGGCCCTCTACACCTTCATGATGACACGCCTGCTCGACGCGAGCCACGACAAAGACGTCGCCCCCGCCGACGAGGTCATCAAGCTCATCGAGTATGACCGCGAGACCTGGGCCTTGCTCATGGACCAGCTCGCCAGCGAGCAGCGCCCCGGCAGCGACCAGCCCCAGCCCAACGCCCAAGCCAAGTCATACACACCCTTTACCGCGCACGGGTAATCGCACGCGGTGCCTATCCCCTCTAGCATCCGCACATGCCCGAGCCACGCACGCGCATCGTCGTCGGCATCACCTGCGACCTGCTGGACGTCGGGCACGATATCGATACACGCACGTGGGGCACGCCCCTGCACCCCAAGGCAACCATCATGCACCCGCAGCGCCAGGCCTTTGAGCTTGCCCTGCTGGCCGCGATGGACCAGCGGCCACACGTCCCCGTCCTGGGCGTCTGCCTGGGGATGCAGCTCATCGGCGTCCACCACGGCGGCAGCATGATCCAGCACCTGCACGACCACCTCCCCACCGCCAACGACCACCAGGACGACCGCGCACACCCCATCACTCCGACCGTCGCGTGGGCCAGCTCCGCCATCGCCAAACTCGACGCCGGCTCGCTCGTCGCCAGCAACCACCATCAGGCCCTCGATCCCCTCCCGGCTGGCACACCGCTCCGAGTCCTCGCCCACAGCGCCGACGGCGTCATCGAAGCCCTCGACGACCCACGCAAGCCCTTCTATGTAGGCGTGCAGTGGCACCCCGAGCGCACCGCCGAGGCCGCGCTCGGCCAGAGACTCTTTGACGCCCTCATCAACGCGGCAAAAGCAACCCCGCAGGCGTGACCCAAAACCCCGGCTAAACCCGGTGCGGCCAAACTATCGCGGCTCTACCCTTGCGGCATGTCCGCCAAGCCTGTGGTCATCCTCCTGCTGCTCACGCTCGCACTCGCGCTGGCCACGTTCCTGGTCGTCAAACCACCAAGCGCCAGCAACTCGCCTGGCACCACCATCAACACGGGCGACAAACTCCTTGAGCTCGACGCCGCCAAGGTCAGCACACTGACGATTCAGAACACGACCCAGACCCACACCCTCACGCGCGTCGGCGACGGGTGGACCTGGGCCTTTACCGACACTCCATCTGCACCCCTTGCACCCCGCCCACTTGACCCCACCCGCGTCGCCGCGTTCCTGCGCATGCTTGCCGATGCCCGCGCCGCCGGAACCGTCCCGCCGGGGGAAACGATCCCCGATGCACCCGCGCCGATCCTGCTGACGATTACCAACCCCGAGGGCCAGCGCACGCTCCGCTTCGCCCGCCGGGCTCTCGGCGGCCTGGTGCTGGTCGATACCGGCGCGGGCCTGGCACTTGCCAGCGACGACCTCCTGGCCGCCATGACCAACCCCGGCCCGAGCGCCTGGCGCCCCACACGCCTGCTGGGCGAGGCGGCCCTGAACGCCACGCAGATCACCATCGCCGCACAAGGTGAGCCGATCACACTCCGCCGAAACGGGCAACGCTGGGTGCTCGATACGCCCGTCCGCGAGCAGGCCGACGCGACGGTGGTCTCCAAACTCCTCGGCGCACTCGAGAGCCTCGAAATCGCCCGTTACATTGACCAACCGATCACGCCGGCGCAGGCAGGCCTCGACCAACCCTCGGCACGCATCACCCTGCAGCGCCAGGCCCGCGGCGATGCCGCCGCGCAGACCACCGAGCTCCTCCTGGGCGGCCCGGCCGACGCCTCGGGCACAAAGCTCTACGCCAGCACCGACGGCGGGCAGAGCCTCGTCGCCGTCGACGCCAGCAAACTCGCCAACCTCAAGATCGACGCCAAAGACCTCGTCTTCCGCGGCATCAGCACGCACGCGCTGGCCGATGTCGCTGGCGTACGCATCACAGCGGGCAAGCGGCATGTAACCCTCCTTCGCCAGGGCGAACGCTGGACCGAGCAAGTCGACGACGCCGCACCGATCACGCAAGACCCCACCCGCGCCGCCGCGTCGCTGGACCTGC
>JAJTGZ010000108.1 GCA_021299385.1 Phycisphaeraceae bacterium
CTGCACACGCGCGGAGGATCGCCTTGCCCAATCGGACATGTGCGATGCGTATGAGTTCGCGGTGCGACTCGACGAGTTTGTCGGTGGGGATCAGCACGCGGCGGCTCCTTGCGGTGTGCGGGCGGGGGCGGCGGCGGGCGCGACCGACGTCGGCTCCAGCAGCAACTTCCACTCCCCTTCGGGGGTATCGATAAAGATGCTCATCCTCCCCTTGCCTCCAAGGAACTCGCGCAACCTGACAGCAGCGGCGACGACGGGGTCGACGCGCTCGCGCAGTTCTGGATTCATCTCGCGGGCCTGAAATGCCTTCTGTGCTGACGGCTCGTGCGGACGAACACGACGACTGCCATTCAACCGCCCATTCCTCACGGCATCCAAAACATTGTCAGATGCGCTTCCCCAGTAGAGATTCTCGATCCGGTCGTCAGTCGGCACATCGTTGCGGTGGCAGGCTTGTTTTTTGTCGGGGCTGGGTGGTGGACCAACGAAGGCGAGCAGCATCGCACGGGCAACAACAAACTGATGAACGCGGCCACCTGCATCTGGAATCAAACCGACGCCCCTGCGCCGCGTGCCCTTCCCAGACATCCAAAGGCCTACGCGGCATGGAACGCGGGTACCCGTGAAGCGAACCTCGCCCGTAGTGCTGAACTCCTGCGCCGAGAATCCAGGCACCGATGCCCACTGCGTTTGCGATTCGTTGGAGGAACGCCTTGCCATATTGAACCTTACTAAACCCTACTACATCTGATGATTCTGTATCTCTTTATCTTCCATTTGTAGATCGTCATAGTAGACGGAGTTCCGTACATTTTTCTATCGCTGCCTACAATCGACAGCATATTCACTTTTTTTCGATAGGCGGCCATGACATATTTGCGCACCCCATCCATACTCACAGGCATGGGAAGGCACGTTTTCAACACCAAAATGGCTCAACTGAGGGCAGATCGGGGCCTGACGCTGGATGCGCTCGGTGCCCTGGCCAAGGTCAGTCAGGCAACGGCCCACCGCGCCGAGAGCGAACCCCCCGATTCCCTCCGATCCCTGACCGTTGAACAACTGCTCGTCGGCCTGCACACCGTCAAGCCGCTTTCTGAAGATGATGTTGAAGTTTTGTGCCGTTTGGCCGGTCTTTCCAGCGGGATCGTGCATTCGATCCGCAGGCGGCTACAGGAGGTTGATGAGCGGCGGGGCCAGGCTCGTGCGATCCCCGAGCAGGACGACGAGATGTACCGCCAGGCCTGCCATGCCTCGGTCGACCACCTGACCCGGCTCATCTCCGCGAGGTCGGCCTGGATGATCTTGCAGAAGTTGATCGCAGGCCGGGTAACCGCCCAATCCATCACGGGAACACCCATGCACGATCCGCGCGTAGAGATGCAAAAAACGGCCTTCCGAGTGATCGTCGGGGTCGTCATGCTCATCCTCTTTGTCGCCCCCCCGAGCATAATGATGTCCGGCGGGGGCCCGTTCCGCACCAGCATCTTGAACCTGCGCGTGGGCGTCTCCGCCGTCGCTATCGACGTAACCACCACCCGATCCCAAGACCGGGAGGACAACTTCATGATCGATTCTCTCACCAGAATCATGCTCGACGAACGACGCGAGGACAACCCATTGAATCTCAGCGAGGAGGAGGTCCAAGCCCTGGCGGCCCACCGCGTCCGGTACGAGCGCCGCCTGGCCAACGGTGAGCGGCTCCCCCCATCCTTAAAACAGTCACCGGGGAACTCCCCCTTGTTGCACGCAGCGATGATGCCGGGTGGCCAGCAACTTGTGGCCATGCTCAGGACAGAACTACCCGAAATCCCCGAGCACTTCGACGAGCAGGGCCAGCGGGATTTCATCGCCCAACTTGTCCGCAACCTATCGAAGGAAGACGGCCTCAGCCTCATCGCCGAGCAGACCCAGCGCGGGGTGGTGGAGGTCATGCTCTCCAACTACAGGGCCAAAGTGGCGAGTGAGCGCCAGCAGGTGGGGCGGGCGTCCCCGCCCGCCATGCCCCCAGCAGCCCCAACAGTTACTCAAGCACCCACCCCGGCACCTACCCCCACACCCACCCCTTCACCCATGCCAAAAACTGAAACCGTCGGCGTCCCCAGTAGCGACTGGGCCAAGGCCAACCCCGCGAGGGAGCCAGCACCGGCGGTGCAGGAGTCGGTGGGGCGGGCGTCCCCGCCCGCCTCCCCCGGCGGCCTCTTCTCCTCCGACCGCTCAGACAAACCCGGCGACCGCCCAACCCCTATCGACCTGTCGGCGATGATCCGCGAGCAACTCCTGATCCTCCTGACCGCCTCAGCCCTCTGGCTGGCCCTCTTCGGTATGCCAAGAAGCGTTACTAAAACAGAATCAACGCAATAGACAAGACCAAACCAGACACCACCGCAACCACCAAAAACCCCACAAACCAAAGCACAAAACCACATTTTTTCATCCTCAATAGCCTACCGCCTGGGGGTCAAAAGGTCGTGGGTTCAAATCCCGCCACCCCGATTGAGGCAAAAAGGCCGGTTTCCAAAGTGGAAAACCGGCCTTTTTCCTTTTTACCACCAGCCCGCTACAATGGCACTCCGGTACTAAAATGTGTACCAATAATCAGGAGGACACCCATGCGAGGCCGTCGCCGCAAGACTCCCCTCAAACCCTTGGTTTCTGGGCACGCCACCCGATCGACAAACTCAGGAGCGGCGGCCTCGCCACGGCCAACGACATCATGTCCGGCTTCACCCTGCACGCCGCCGAGAAGTACCGCAAGCGCGGCAACCCCACCGGGCACGTCCTGCAAATCCGCTACGCCGCCCACTGGCTCAAGCAGTCGGGCCTGGGCGCAAGGCTCATCGACGACTTCGGCCCCAAGACACTGCGCGAGTTCCGCGACTGGCTCGCCTCCCACCCCGCCCAGCGGTGGAACGCCACCACCATCAGCCAGTACGTCAAACTCATCCGCGCGGGCTTCAAGTGGGCCGTCGGCGAGGAACTCATCGCCGAGTCCGCCCACCGCTCGCTGATGTACGTCGCCCCCATCCGCCGCGGCGAGGTCATCTCCGGCCAGCGCGTGCGCGGCGCGGTGCAACGCCGCCCCGTCGACGCGGCCGTGCGCGACGCGACGCTCAAGCAGCTCACGCCACACCAGGCCCTGATGGTCCGCGTCCACGAGCTGCTCGCCCTCCGCCCGAGCGAGCTGTGCGCCATGACGCCAGCGAACATCCAGGTCCGCACCTACGCCGGCCAGCGCGTCGGCCTCTACATGATCCCCGGCGAGGTCAACAAGACCCAGCACAATGACCCCGACCACCAGCGCATCGCGGTCATCGGCCCCAAGGCCCTGGACCTCATCGCCGACCGCCTCGCCTCGGCCAAGGAGGACGAGCCGATCTTTTCACCCCGCGTCTCGATCCGCCAGCGGCGCGGCAGCGATGATCCAGGCCGCCACCCAACGCTCACGGCCAACAAAAAGCCCCGCCGCCGCGCCGACTACTGGCCAGCGGCGTACAACGAGGCGACGTACCGCGTCTTCATCAAGCGCGCCGCCGCCCGAGCCTTCCCGCACCCGACGCTCGCCAAGGTTCCGCGCAACAAACTCACGCAAGAGCAGGCCCTCGAACTGCGGGCCTGGACGCGGGCGCACACCTGGACGCCCTACCGCCTCCGCCACAGCGGCGCAACGGCGATGGTCGAGTCGCTCCCGCTGACGACGGTGCGCGACCTGCTCGGCCACTCCGACGTGGCAACGACGCAGAACTACGTAACGACCCCCATCGCAACCATGCTCGACGCGGCCATCAAGATCGGCTAAGCCACCCGCACCACCCGCCCGGCGGTCAAGTAACCTTGACGATCGGCACAAAGACGACGCTCCCGTCCGCCCGTCGCTGCTCCATCCATGCCATCGTAACGGAACTGACCGTAATCACACCGGCGTACAGACCGGGCCTCCCCGCCACGGCGCTGTATTCCGGCTCCACATCGGTCGTCGTCTTGGACGTCGTCGAAGTCGACCGTTCGGTCAAGTCGAACCCCGCCGAGTCGATCGCCTGCAGGATGCTCGACACAGCGCTGGCCGGGTACCCCGAGGCCACCAGTTGGGACTCAATCGCGTTCAACTGCCCAATAGTCATGCTTGAAAAACTCATACCAACCACCCTTTCCACACACAGACACACACCACAACCCGGTGGGGCGGGCGTCCCCGCCCTCCTCTCACCAAATCCGGTGGGGCGGGCGTCCCCGCCCTCCTCTCACCAAATCCGGTGGGGCGGGCGTCCCCCCCCCCCCCCCCCCCCCCCCCCCCCCCCCCCCCCACCGCCCGCGCCGTCATCGGCTCCAGCGGCAACCACGCCCCCCAAATCCCCACCTGCCTCGTGCGCACTTCCAGCCGCACCCCCTGGCGGTTGTCCGGCCACGGCGGCATCACCATCCGAACTTCGCGGCTCGAACCCGTCCCCACCGTCCCCCACTGGTCCGCCTCGGTGCTGGGGATCGCAAAGGCCACGTCGGTTGTCGTCGGGTCCAGCGCATCGTTGACGGCCAGCACCCTCCCGCTGATCTCGACATTCGTCGAAGTTGTCAGCGTCTGCACCGGCCCGAGCCACTCCGCCGGCACGGCCCGGTTGTTCATCCGCAGCCGGTCGGTTGCCCACGTCGCCCCGGTGGGCGTCCCGTCGGTGGAGGGGTCATAGACAACCGACAGCAGCGACGCCATCCCCACCGGCAGTGGGGGGCTGGCCTCGTTGATCGTCGCCGCCGTCAGGCTCAGCCGCCCCGTTGCCGAGACGCTCCGCACCCAGAACCGGCACGGCAGCGATGGTGGCAGCACCAGGCTGATGCTGTTGGCCGTCGTCCGCGCCAGCACCAGGGCGTTCTCTGCCCCGGCGTTGGGCAGGCTGGTCGTCACCGCGCACGCCAGCACCTGATACCCCACCGCCCGCTCGGCCCCCGTCCACGATAGCGCATAGCGGTTTCCGACGCCGCGCGAGAGCGTCAGCCCCGTCGGCGGCAAAGGTGGCAGCAGGCTTGCGCCAAAGGCGAGCGCACCGACGGTGTGCCTCGGGTCATCGGGGCTGAGGGCCGCCCCCGCGCTGGTAACGGCCACGACGACGAACTCATACGCCCGGTCCCCCGCCTCGACCTCGACAACGGCCCCGCGCCTGGCCACAACGGCCTGCGGAATCAGCACCCAGGCGTTCGTCCCGGCGTTGCGGCGATAGATGCGGAAGGATGCGGTTACGGCCGCGTCCGCCGGGTCCTGCCCCCACGCCAGGCTCGCCCCCACAGCAGCCCCAACCGCCTCGGTGATCGTCAGGTTCAGCACCGGCCCCGGCGCGGTGTCGGCGCGCGGGCGGTAGCCTGAGAGCGAGGCGTCCATCGTCAGCACCTGGCGGTCATAGACGCCGGCGACATACTCCACCCCCTGCACTTCCCACGTGAGGCTCTCGCCGTCCAGGCAGCGGACAGAGGTGCACGTCCACGCCATCGCGCGGGCCTCGCCGGCGGCGGATTCCAGGTACCACTCACTCCCATCCGGCGGCACAGCGGGCAGGGAGGTTGTCAGGTCGATCCCGGTTGCGGCCAGCACCACCCCCGTGTCGCGCTTGACGACGCCCGCCACCTGCACCGTCCCGTCGGGGAGTACGACCTTGACGATCATCCCGTCCCCGCCGAGCAGCCCCGGCAGGATCACGACGTCGCGCCCGAGCAGGAGTTTGCTCACCGTCGATCCCGGCGCGATCCGCCCCGAGGCGAGCACCGACCCATCCACCCGGCAGTGGGTGTCAAAGCGTTCTCCCGGCTGGACGACTACCCACGGTTTGCTGCTTTCGAGCGTAACGGTGCGGAGCTGGGTACGCAGCCGCGCCATGCGATAGACGGCCTCGTCGGCGGCCTGATCGTCGTCCGTTACGCCGTCCAGGCGGCTTTGCGTCGGCGGCGATCGAGGCATCGGTAAAGACTTCCACCGGCAGGCTCTGGGGCCGGTCATAAATGAACGCCCAGCGGTTGCCGATGAGCACCGGGCGGCACCTCCCGGCGGCGCAGATCGTCCGCAGCCATTCCCCGGCGCTCTGCTGCTTGTCCAGCACCAGGTCGCAGGCAAAGCGCGGCCGCGTCGTCGTCCCGGCACCAGCCCCGCTCAGCACGGCAATCGTCGCGGCGCAGTAGGCCCGCCAGGCCAAAAAACTCACCCAGTCGATGTTGGCGGTTCCAAAGCGGTGCCCCCACCCCCACTCGGCGTTGGTGATCGCCGCCAGCGCCAGGTCTGCCGGGTTGCGGCTGTACCCCGGCGCGGTGACCGGCGCACTCGGCGGGCTGCTCCCGTCGTGTACGGGCACGTCGGCCCGCCCCTTGACGAGCGCGGAGATTGCTGGCAGGCTCTGAATCTGCTCCCCCGCCGTCAGTTCCAGCGCGAGCAGCGCGTGCCCGTCATAGGTCTGCAAGCCGTCGGCCTCTTCCACGACCGAGTCCCACCGCAAGAGGTCGCTGTTGCCGCTGGCGCTACCCGGCTCGACGCTCACGCGCTCGGCCTGCACCTCGACGCGGCTGGCCGTGTTGCCGATGCGCAGGCGCGGCGAACTCCAGAACGCCTGCTGGCTGAGCCTCTCGACGGTGATGACCTGCCATGCGGACCACGATCCGAAGGGCGATCCACCACCCGCGCTGGTGGTGCGCCAGCGCAGCCGCCACTGCACGCGCCGGGCCTGGAGCTGTCCCCCGGTGGTATACAACCCGCCGGGCAACTGCACCCGCACCTTGACGCTGTTGACGGCCGAATCGGTCACGAAACTAAAGGCCTCCGCGCTCGCCCCTGTGCCGGTGCGCTCACTGCCGCTGGTGTTGCGCAGGTCCACGCCGCCGGAGCCTACGAAACTCTGCCTCTTGCTGGTGGCAAAGGCGGGTATGGGGCTTTGCCCAGCCGTCCCCATGCGCACCCACGCCCGCACGCCGGTGAACCCCGTTGCTGGCTGCTGGGCCAGGTCGATCTCCCCCAGCGCGGCCCCGGTGATCGCGTCGGCATCGGTGGTGCTGGTGCCGATCTGCGCCAGCGGCCCCCGGCCATAGTTGATGAGGACGTTGAGTTTGTCATCGCCCGACCCGTCGGCGCTCTCTTCGGGCACGACCGAGACGATCTTCCCGCCGTACCGCACGCGCTCACCGAGGACAACGGGCTTGACGTCGCCAACGAACGCATTGGCCCTCGCTGTCCCCCTGGGCGATTTTCGGCACGCTCATGGAGGCGGCCAGGATGATGCTCGCCGCGCTGCTGGCCACCGCCAGGGCGATGAGGATGATCGTCCCGGTGTCTCCTGGCCTTGGGAAGAGGCCGACGTCGTCGCCGGGTAGCACCTGCCCATCCATCGCAATCGGCCCGTCCTGTTCGCCGCCGCGCCGGACAATCATCACCATCCCGGCGGCTGCGCCACCGAGGGCAGCGGCCACGACGCTGCGCGCATCACCACCCCCGCCGACTTCGACCTCACGGCGCAGCACAACCTCCCGGTCCAGCACACCCCGATACAGATTGATGACCGCGCTACCCATCGCCAATCCACTCCTTACAACTCGGTGGGGCGGGCGTCCCCGCCCGCCTAACCCCTGACTACCCCCACTGGTGGGGCGGGCGTCCAGGTGGGGCGGGCGTCCCCGCCCGCCTCCCCCGTCCAGGTGGGGCGGGCGTCCCCGCCCGCCTCCCCCCGCCTCGGGTACCCCCACGCTCCGCGTGGGGATTCCTACACCCCACACCACCTCCCACCACCCTTCGGCGGCACCAACCTCAAAACCCGCCTCACCTGCTTGGCCCTCTCCAGCACACCCACCCGCACCATCCCCACACCAGCCCCGCGCGTGCTGTGTATCGCCCACCCACCACCACCATCGCCATCTTGTGTATCGACGACAACGGCCAGGTGCGCCGGGTGTTCACCAACCCCTTGGCAATCGAGTATGTCCCCCACCTGTGGCGGCCACGGCACGGCCACGGCGATCGGGTTGGGCAGTGCGGCGGCGGCCTCGGGCGTCGCTGGCATCTCCCATCCATGCACGCGCCGCACCACCTCGCGCACCAACTGGTAGCAGTCCAGCGGCCCCGTCTGCATCGCCACCAGGTGCGGCTTCATCCCCACCTCGGGGTACTTGCGGCCAATGAGGTCATGCACGAGCGCAACAACCCGCCCAGATTCCGGTGGGGCGGGCGTCGGTGGGGCGGGCGTCCCCGCCCGCCTTTCCTCACTTCTCTCCCCCTCCCCACCATACCTCCTCCCAATCAAATCCCCCACCAACCCCACCACCCTCTCAGCACTCTCCCTCGCCGCCTCGACCAACCCATGCTCCATCTGCCCATCATGCCCAGACTCATGCCCAGACTCATTCTCAGACATTCGGCACCTCCCACCTCTCCAGCACCAGCGTCAACCCCGCCGCCGCCGTCGATGCGCGTTCCAGCGGCGTCATCGAGGCCATCCGGTACGGCACCGCCGCCGCCGGCGGCGCGGCGTCATCATTCCAGTGCCTCCAGAGCACGGGCTTGGCCCCGGCCAGGCTCATGTTCCACGCCTGCAGCACGGCCCACAGTTCGGCCCTCCCTGCCCGGACGGTCAGCGTGTAGGCCCTGGGCATCGGCCTCGGGCACGGGGCGACTTGCCGCAGGTTGTGCCCGGCATCACCCGGCGCGGCCCACGCGCGGTCGACGACGGCCGACTCGGGCTTGAGCACGCTGAACCCGCCGGCATCGAGCAGGGCGCTAATCATGTCGGGCTTCCGAGCTGCGGGAACTGCGCCCGCGTGTAGACTTCCTTGGGCAACACGTCCCCGGCCCCGAGCTGCCCGCAGGTAATGACCAGGCTGGCCGCGTCGACGCTCACGGTGGTGGATTCGAGCACCCACGTCAGCGCGGGGTCAAAGGCGCTCAGGTCATCGCTCCTGGCCATGCTCATCGTTACGACGCGTCCGGAGAGTTCGCCGCGCAGGGCCGTGGGTGTGGCGACTCCGGCGAGGTTGCCGAGTTTGAGCGTTACGCTGTCGACGCCCCCGTCGGCGCTCTCGGCGGGGAACTCCGCGAGTATCTCAGCCCGCTGCCAGAC